>CALXUT010000051.1 GCA_944391755.1 uncultured Clostridia bacterium | reverse complement strand
TATTTTCTCTATATCTTTTCCTCTCATGGCAGTCATCATTTCTTTTATTTTTTCCGCACCTTCAGCACCTTCTAATACGATAGATACTTGACCTTCTTTATAATATCCATATTTTTCATATATATTTATCATTTGATCCCATAGAGTTAAGCCTTTAGACTTATAATATGCAGCTGCTTCACATAGTGCCATAACAGCGCCTACTCCATCTTTATCTCTTGCATATGTTCCTATTAAACATCCGTAACTTTCTTCAAATCCAAATACATATTCTTTGTCTTTTTTCTCTTCTGCTTTTCTCATAACTTCGCCAATATATTTAAATCCTGTTAAAACTTCTATTAATTCTAATTCATTTTTTTCTGCAATCGCATCTGTTAAATTTGTAGATACGATTGTTTTAATTATCATACCATTTTTAGGTAATAATCCTTTTTCTTTCTTTTGTGTAATTTCATATTCTGCGATTAACATAGCAGACATGTTTCCTGTATAATTGATATATTCACCTGTTTTTGCATCTTTTGCATAAATTCCTAATCTGTCTGAATCTGGATCTGTAGCAAGTACTACATCTGCGTCTTTTTCTTTAGCTAATTCTAATGCTAATTTAAATGCTTTAGGATCTTCTGGATTAGGATAACTTACTGTTGGAAAATCTCCATTTGGTTTTTCTTGTTCTGGTACAACATAAACATTTTTAAATCCTAACTCTTTTAAAATTCTTTGTACCATTTCATTTCCTGCACCATGTAATGGTGTATATACAATTTTTAAGTTATCTCCTTGCTCTCTTATTACATCAGGATTTAAAACACATTTTTTTAATTCTTCTATGTATCTATCATCAATTTCTTTTCCTATCTCATTATATAGTCCTTTTGCTCTTGCCTCTTCTTCAGGAATTGTTTTTATTTCAGAATAATCTTTTATAGCTCTTACTTCTGAAATGATATCTTTATCATCTGGTGGAACTATTTGTGCTCCATCTGCTCCATAAACTTTATATCCATTGTATTTTGGAGGATTATGACTTGCTGTAATCATAATTCCTGCTGCTGCCTTTAATTCTCTTACAGCAAATGATAATTCAGGTACAGGTCTTAATTTGTCCATAATATATGTTTTTATTCCATTTGCATTTAATACTAATGCTGTTAATTTACTAAATTCAGGAGACATATGCCTAGAATCAAAACTAATGACTACTCCTTTATTTTGTGTTCCTTTTTTTATTATAAAATTTGCTAAACCTTGTGTTGCTTTTCCTACTGTATATTTGTTCATTCTATTTGTTCCCATTCCTATTACACCACGTAATCCAGCAGTTCCGAACTCTAGTTCTTTATAAAATCTGTCTTCTATTTCCTCCATATCATTTTTAATACTTAATAATTCCTTTTTTGTTTCTTCATCAAAAGCTGGATCTTCACACCATCTTTTATATTCCTCTAAATAATTCATACATTACTTCCTTTCTTAATATATTAATAATTCATATTTTACCTAATTATTTTTTATTAGATAAAAAACTGCTGATAGATACCAGCAGTTTAAAATTATAAACTTATTATAAATTATAGAATTTTCTGTATAGCTCTCTTGCTGTTTCTGGACTATCTACTCCAGAAGCATTTTTTACAGGTGCAAATTCTTCTTCTCTTTTTACTCTTAAAATCGCCATATCATCTAATTCTCCAAATGCATCAAATAAGAACGCTTCAAATTTATATGCATTAGGTCCATCTGGTACAACTTTATTTCCATTTTTATCTATATAGGTTGCTTTTTTAAATGCTGTATGATAAGGTAATGGTTTACTTCCCATTCTTTCTACTGCATCTATATTAAATAAATTACATAGAATATGAGATTCACCATAAATTAGTTCTCCTCTTTCATCTGTTGCCTTTGCCATATCTTCAGGAATTTCTGTATATTCTACTACAGATGGTCTACCATTCTTTTTGCAAAATACGCCTACTTTTTCTTGAGGATTTGCTTTTACCACAGATTTTCCAGCAGCAGTTACTTGTTTTTGTATAGCAATTCCCATTAATATTGGATCTACCATTTTTACTAAACAGTTGTCTACTCCTCCAATAAATATCCATTCAACACCTAGTTCTCTCATCTTTTTAGTCATCCCATTTTTTACCAATGCTTCATATATTCCACCATGTCCATCTGCTGCTTCTTTTATTAAGCCATCTTCACCTATTAATATTTTTCCTTCAGTATCTACCATTGGTAGTTCTCCTTGCTCAAAGAAAAATATATTTTTATCCTTTTCTCTTCCAAAATATCTACGTTTTGCAAAAAACTCAATTGTATCTGCATTATTTTCTTTACTTGTCATAATAAACCAAGGAATGATGACATCATATTTTTTCCCTTGTTCTTTTAAAGAATCACTTAGTAATTCAAATAATGATTTATGTGATTCTAATCCTATATCAAAAGTTCCTTTTGGTCCGCTATGTCCTAATCTTGTTCCTTGTCCTCCTGCCATAGTTACTGCAGCTAATTTTCCTTCTCTTATCGCTTTTTCTCCAGTTTCTTGAAAACTTCTATAATATCCATTTAATTTATCTTTGTCTAAATATTCTATTGGTGCTATTTGAGATTCTGGTATTTTTACATCTTCTCTAGTATGATTATATAAACTATTTATTAGTTCAAAATCTGTTGTCTCTATCTGATCTAATAATTCTTTTTGTTTAGATTCTTCTAGCTTGTCGAAACCATTTAATAGGTGTTCTTGTGAGTACTTTTTTAAAGTTTTCATTATTGATTCTTTTCTTGCTTCCATATCTTCCATATATTTACTTCCTTTCTTGCTCCATACTCCATAAATATATATATACTATTTTTATATTTTTTTCAATAGTTTATTCAATTTTTTTAGAACTTATTAGACCCTAATGTATTTAAATTATTATCATAATTCGTTATTATCTCATTCATATTATCTTTTACTTCATTAAAATCATAGCAATCAATAATTGTTAAATTCGACATGTGCATTTGTTCAATCGCTCTATTTTTTTCTTTAATATATTCTTCTGAACCTATAACTATAATATTTGACTTGTCTTTTAAAGAAGTCTCTTCTTTATCCCATCCTAAATTTAATATCTTTTGTTTTTTGTCTTCTGGCATGTTCATTTTTGATACTAAGATTTTTACACTATCTTGTAAATTCTTTTCCGTTATTATTTTTATTTCTTCTTCTTCGTCTATTTTTTTATTTATATATGGAACCAATATCATTTCTAAATGAAAATCACTTACATAAAAACTACAAATTTTTCCTTTATTTTGGCTTTCTACAAGCATTTTTTTACTTCCTTTCTTTTGTATTTGGCTACTGGTAAATTTTACCATTGCTTGTTAGTTTTGTCAATGCTTTTTGATATGTTTTCATTATTTTTTTTCGACAATGTATATTTTATTTTTTTTGGTTAATAATTATTTTAAAGATATTTTTTTACAAAAAAGTTTTATTTTATAAAAGGAGGGGCAAAATGAAAAAAGTTTTAAATTTTATGAAAAGTACCAAGTTAAAAAATGCAATTTTATTAATTTTTTTACTATGCTTATATATATTTATATCTGCCCATGGATACGTTTTAGCAGTATCTGAAGATTTGTCTCAAGCAGTATTTAGATTACACGTTATTGCTAATAGTGATTCACAAGAAGATCAAGAATTAAAATTAAAAGTAAGAGATAAATTGTTGGAATATATGAACACCATCTGTGCAGACTGTAGTACAAAAGAAGAAGCCATTGCCTTAGCAGAAGATCATAAAGAAGATTTTCAAAAAATTGCAGAAAAAACAATTAAAGAAAATGGATTTGATTATCCAGTAAAAATTAATATTAATAATTTTTATTTTCCTACAAAAAATTATGGTGATATTTCTTTACCAGCAGGTTTCTATGATGCTTTAAGAGTTGAAATAGGAAACGCTTCTGGTCAAAACTGGTGGTGTGTCATGTTCCCATCTCTTTGCTTTGTTGATGTAAGTTCTGGCATTGTTGATGATGAAGCAAAGGAAAATTTAGAAGATAATCTTGATAAAGAATCCTATCGTATTATTTCAGAAAAAGAAGATACTGGTTTTACTTTTAAATTTAAGATAATAGAATTTTTTGCAGAAAAAGGTTTTTTCACAGCTAAAAATTAGAATATATTCAAAAAGTGTTGTATTCTTTCGCTTTTTATGGTATATTTCATAAGGAAATTATTTTTAAGGAGGAATACTTTTGGAAAAGTTAGTCATAACTGGAGGAACGCCTTTAAAAGGAGAAGTAACAATAAGTGGTGCCAAAAATGCTGCTGTAGCAATTTTACCAGCAACACTATTAATAGACGGAGTTTGTACAATTGATAATTTACCTAATATTAGTGATGTAAAAACCTCTTGTAAAGTTTTAGAAAGCTTAGGAGCAAAAATAACTTGGAATACACCTAATGAAATAACAATAGATACAAGGAATATAGATAAAACTGTAGCATCTGAAGAATTAACAAGAAAATTTAGGGCATCTTATTATGTTATTGGAAGTATGCTTGGACGAAAAGGAGAAATAACAGTTGGGATGCCTGGTGGTTGTAAATTGGGCGCTAGGCCAATAGATCAACATATAAAAGGTTTTGAGGCACTTGGTGCGACAGTTGATGTTGGACAAGGAAAAATTACTGCAAAAGTTTCTAAACTAGTTGGAAATTCTGTGTACATGGACGTAGTTTCTGTAGGAGCAACCATCAACGTCATGTTAGCTGCTGTTCTAGCAGAAGGAACTACCATAATAGATAACGCTGCCAAAGAACCTCATATCGTAGATGTAGCGAACTTTTTAAATACAATGGGTGCTGACATAAGAGGAGCTGGAACTGATGTTATTAAAATAAATGGAGTAAAAAAATTAGTTGGAAATAGTACATATTCTGTTGTTCCAGATCAAATTGAAGCAGGTACATTTATGCTTGCTGCAGTAGCTTCTCGTGGAGATATTCTTATAAAAAATTGTATTACAAAGCACTTAGAATCTATAACTGCTAAAATCTTTGAAATTGGTGGCCAAGTTGAAGACAATGGTGATAGTATAAGAGTTTGGTGTGATAAAAGACCTTCTAAAGCAACAATAAAAACACTTCCTTACCCTGGATTCCCTACAGATTTACAACCTCAAATGGGTGTAGTTCTTTCTGTAGCAGAAGGAACTAGTAGAATTATAGAAAGTATTTGGGAATCTAGATTTCAATATACTGAAGAATTAAATAAGATGGGTGCCAAAATTACCGCTCAAGGTAAATCTGCATTTTTCGAAGGTGTCGAAAAGTTATCAGGTTCTCCTGTTTATTCTTCAGATTTGCGTGCTGGTGCAGCTTTAATAATCGCTGGCATAATCGCAGAAGGAACAACTGAAATTTACAATTTAGAACATATTGATAGAGGATATGAAAATATAGAAGGTAAATTTAGGAATTTAGGTGCAATTATCAAAAGAGTTAGTGAATAACCATTAGAAAGAAGAAGTAAATATGTTAAATTTTTGTAGCTTATATAGTGGTAGTAGTGGTAACAGTTTATTTGTAGAGTCTGAAAATACGAAAATTTTAATAGATGCTGGTATGAGTTGTAAAAAGATTGAAGAAGCTTTAACTTCACTTGATAAGGAACTATCTTCAATTGACGCCATTTTGGTAACTCATGAACATTCTGATCATATTAAAGGAATATCAACAATTTCTAGGAAATTTGATATTCCTGTTTTTGCCACAAAAGAAACCTTTGATGCAATGCCTACTCAAACAGAAAAACTTAATGAAAAGAATATAAAATATTTTAATATATCAGAAAAATTTAGTATAAAAGATTTAGAAATTTTACCATTTAGCATCCCACACGATGCAGCAAATCCTTGTGGATTTAATATTTCAAAAGATAATGAACATCAACTAAGTATTGCTACTGATATTGGTCATATGACAAAATCAATTTTAAAACATTTAGAAGGTAGTGAATTTATTTTACTAGAATCTAATTATGATAAAGAAGTTTTAAGATGTTGCTCATACCCATACAGATTAAAATCTCGTATTGCAAGCAATACTGGGCATCTGCCAAATGACATAGCTGGTAAAACAATTTCTTATTTAGCTAAAAATAGTAATTTAAAAACGGCTTTATTAGGTCATCTAAGTAAAGAAAGCAATTTTCCAGAACTTGCTTACCAAACAGTTGTGGATGAAATGATATCAAGTAATTGTAATGAAAATATGATTCATTTATCTGTTGCAAATAGAAATGAACCTAGTAAATTTATAAAATTATAATATATATGTTTTGTAAAGGGAATAATTAAGAACAAACGATTCAAGAAATATAGCAATTAGGAATTTAGGGGGGCCTAAGTTTAGATTTTAGAAAAAAATCATTATAAATATATTTACTTTTTTGTCTGCTTATGGGGAATTAGAATTATTCCCTTTACAAGATTAAAAACTTTTGAATAAATTCTGTAAATATAATACACTAGTTTTTTCCATTTGTCAAGAAAAACATTTCGACAAAAAACGACATTCCACTTATATTTTTTTACATATATTAATAAAAAGTAGATATATTCCTATTTTGTAGTCAAAGACCCATAGGAAGACCCCAGCTATGTTTTTGACAAAAATAGGAATATATCTACTTTTTAAAGAATTATAGTTCAAAAAAAATATCTACATACCCATATAGAAACAAGTATTCCTGTTATATCTGCCAATAGTGATGCTACTAATATAAATCTTGTTTTCTTAATTCTTACACTTCCCGTATATACTGCTATTGTATATAAGGTTGTTTCTGTTGACCCCATAATAACAGAAGCTAATATTCCAATAAAAGAATCTACTCCATTATTTTTTATAATATCTGTAGCAACTGCCATAGAAGCACTTCCCGAAATTGGTCTTAACATAGCAAGAGGTAAAATTTCATTTGGGAACTTAAAAAAATTTGTTATTGGCGAAATTATGGAAATTATGAATTCTATTACCCCAGAACTTCTAAGCATTCCAATCGCAACAAATAATCCAACTAATGTCGGAAAAATTTTAAAAACAATTTCAATTCCATCTTTAGCTCCTTTTAAAAAAATATCAAAAATGGCCACTTTTTCTTTTAAAGCATTAGCAATTATCAATAAAATAACAATTGGCATTGCTACTATTGAAATATATCTTACAATTCCCATATTAACTCCTTTTTTTATTTGTCATATTTATTATGATTTTCGTAGCGACAATACCAACGATTGCAGCACATATTGTTGCAATCCACACAGGAAAAATAATTATACTTGGATTTTCTGAACCCAATGAACTCCTTATTGCTAATACTGTGGTAGGAATTAATTGCAGTGATGCTGTATTTAAAACAATTAACATCATCATATTATCACTCAAAGCATCTTTTTTCTTATTTTCTCTTTGTAAATCATCCATTGCCTTTAATCCCAAGGGTGTTGCAGCATTACCTAATCCTAATATATTTGCAATAATATTCATCATAACATTTTTTTTGGTAGTATTATTTTCCTTTAAATTTGGAAATAATACTTTTATAATAGGATTTAATATTTTACACAAATAGTCAATCATTTTTGTATTTGTAGCAATTTCCATTATTCCACTCCATAAACAAGTAAGTCCTATTAAAGATATAGAAAATTCCACTACATTTTCTGCAGATTCAAATATGGAATTATTCAAATTTTCTATATTTCCAGATATTACTGCATAAACAATAGAAATAATTATAAATATTGGCCATAATATATTTAACATATTTTCCTCGCTATCTATATTATTTATATTGTTTTGAATATTTTATATGACAACTTTTTTCAAAAAGTTACCAAATTTATTGACCAATTTACCAATTTATGTTATCATATAAATGAATTGAATATAATGTTTAAGGAGGATAAGCTATGAAATCAACAGGAATTGTTAGAAAAGTTGATGAATTAGGTCGCGTAGTTATTCCTATAGAAATCAGAAATAAATTTGATATTGCTGAAAAAGATCCAATAGAAATTTATGTAGATGGTTCATCAATTGTTTTAAAAAAATATGAACCAAACTGTATTTTTTGTGGAAATACAAAAAACCTAATGACTTATAAAGATAAATTAATATGTTCAAAATGCTCACAAAAAATAGCTGAATTAGAAAAAAAAGGAGAAGAATAAATCTTCTCTTTATTTTTTATATAAATTTCATATATATTTCATTTTTATTTACATTTCTATCTTTGGCAATTCTTTTTATAATTTCTTTTTTTTCAAGTCCTTGTTCCTCATAGTACTTATAATGTTTTTCTAGAGTTAATTCATTTAACTTATTATTTAAAATTTCTTTTTCTTTTTTTCCCTCAATAATTAATATCATCTCACCTTTTAGGTCGTCAATTTTTTCTAATAAAGTTGAAATATTTTCTCTTAAAAATTCTTCATGAATTTTGGTTAGTTCTCTAGCTAGTACTACTTTTCTATTTTCTAGAATTTTCCTTAAATCTTCTAAAGTATTTTTCATTTTATGGGGAGCTTCATATAAAATAATTGTTTTATTTGAATTCTCAATTTCTCTTAGTTTTTCTTTTCTTAACTTTTTATTTAAAGGTAAAAATCCTAAAAAATTAAATTCTTTTGTATCTATTCCAGAAGCAATCAAAGCATTTATCATGGCACATGCACCAGGTATGGGAACTACATTTATTTTTTCTTCTATTGCTTTTTCTATTACTTCTTCACCTGGATCACATATTCCAGGAGTCCCTGCATCAGAAACCAATGCAATATTTTCTCCATTATTTAATTTTTCAATTAATATATTACTTTTTACATCTTCATTATGTCTATGATAACTTATTAATGGTTTTGATATTTCAAAATGATTTAATAATTTCAAAGTCTGTCTTGTATCCTCTGCAGCAATGGCATCTACTTCTTTTAATATTTTTAAAGCTCTTAAAGTGATATCTTCTAAATTACCTATTGGTGTTGCTACTATAAATAATATTCCTTTCATTTTTTCCTCCAATCTATTTATATATTTTATCATATTTTCATTTGAATTTATATACTTTTATTATTTTTTTACATATTATATAAAAAGAAGTTATTGCAAAAGCTATAATAAGTACTCATATTTAAAAAGGTGATGTTTATGAATAATTTTTACAAATACCCAAGATACAATATCCAAAATATTCCATCTAACAGAAATTCACCGTCTGAAAAACCTCCATCTCCTCCAAAGAAAAAATTTGATTTTAAGTGTTTAAAAAATGATGCTTGTAAATCTTTAAATGATGTTGAACATTTTCTAGGAGATTTCAGTTCTTTTATGAAGTATATTAAATTATACTGTTTATTAAAAAAATAAATCCAGAAAATTGAATCTGGATTTATTTACTTTTTACATATGTTTCTGCTAATTGTTCACTTTCTTCACCATTAATTAAAAATTTAACAGAATCTACTTCTTTTAAATTTGTTAATGTATTTACAATACTATTTATGGTTTTTAATTTTATGTCTTCATTTTCAAAATTTAAAAATTCATTAGATACATTTATGACAACACAAGAACCTTCTAATTTTACATCATGCAAATTTGTTCCTTCTGGAATTAATTTTTTCAAATTTGAACTTTGTGGTCCTTTTATTAATAAAGACACCATTTCTTTATATGGATTTTCTAATAAGGTATTTGCATCTACAATTTTAATTTCTGTTTCCAATTCCCCTGTTTCTGTATTTGCAAAATAAAGTACCAATTTTGTTTGTCTTAATTGTTCTTCTGATATTTCTTCTTCGGGAGTATAATCTTGATAATCTTCAGCATTATTACCTATTTTTTCAATGCTTACATTTTTGAAAATTAAATAACCTATTATCATAATGATGATAAACGTTATGATTGCAATAATGATTTTTTTCTTTTTCATTTTCCGCCTCCTTGTCTTTAATGAATATTATTATATTCATGTCCTTTTTAGAACAAAAAAATATCTAAACTTATTGCTTTTAAAAAATAAGTTTAGATAAAAATATTAATATATTTTATTAAATATTTTATTTATATTTTTCTTTATATATTTCATTAATATTATTAAACATATAATTAAAATTAAATTTATTAAAATCACAGAAATTGCAAAATTCATTTTTTCAAAAATAGATGAAAAATAGAATATTATTAAAACAAAAATAATTGTAATAAAATATTTATATATTTTATTATTTCCTCCCTTTACTACTGATTCTTGATTTATCCAATTTAAATTAGGGTTTTTACAATCTAATAATAACAATAATATACTATATATAATATTTAAAATAAATGCCGTGATAAATGCTATTATATAATACCAAATAGATATTTGTGGTACATTTAATCTTATAACAACTAAAACAGAAATTATCATAATTGTATTTAACACAATTTGTGGTATTACTTTTATTTTAAATTGTTTATATAATGGTAGCGGAATATATTTCATAAAAACCGCTTCTCTTCCCTCTTTTGAAATAGCTGTTATTGCCAAATTATTAAACGTTGCTATGACTTGTATTGCAATTAATACAGCACTAAATATTTGTATTTTTAATGAATTTATTTCATAATCTTCAATATGTGTTTCTTGTACTAACATTGGTGTTATTACACTTATTAAAACTAAAGAAATAATGATAATATTTATAAAATTATAAATTACTTGTGAAAAATAGGTACTATTTCTAAATAATTTTCTAACTTCATTTTTAAAATAACTTTTTTCTTTTTTTGTTTTAATGTATTCATATTTTTTTTGTATTTTTTTTGTATTTTTTATATATATATTTAATAAATTATTATAATATAACTTTTTTCCTAAAAGGTAAATAATACCAAATAATATTCCTTCTATGAATATTATTTTTAATATATTTATAATATTATTTATCCAATTTTTTTCTGTTAATAATTCTATAATAGGATTTGTAATTATAAAATATTGATTAATTTCTGTTAAATTTTCGTTAATGATTTCTATATTTTCTGTATTATTGATTATTGCTAAATTATGATTTATAATGAAAAATACGAATCCCATAAGACAAATTGTTAAAGATAACATTATCAATAATTGTACAATATTTTCATTTTTTAATTTTTTAAATAATTGCATCAAAAGGATAATTAAACTACCAATTATAAAAGTAAATACGATAGGAAATATTGCTAATACAAAAAACATATATATTAAAAATCTTATAGTTCCCGCAATAAACCACCAATATGTTAATAGTGGAATTACCAAAAACACCATTTCCGTTAAATACATAATACCTATAATGGAAAACATTTTTGCCATTAAGATTTCTATTGGCTTAATAGGCAGAGGTAATATATACTCTAAATCTTTTGAATAATATAACATATTACAAACTATGATAATTAATTGAAAACACATTACCACTGCAACAATTGGTAAGTAAGCTTTTAAAACCATTTCAGGATAATTGGATTTACTTACACGGCTAATGACATATACACTTAAATATGCCATACAAAATATTAATACTAATAAAGTCCAAAATAATGATGATTTTTTGTCTATTTTATTATTTTTTATTATATTTAATTTTTCACTATAATCTCTAAAAAAAATTTTTGTTAAATTTTTAATTTTTTTATTTATCATTCTCTGTTATCTCCATAAATAATTCTTCTAAAGATTTATTTTCTTTTAATTTTTCTCTCATTTCTTCTATTGTTCCAATAAAAATAATTTCCCCTTTATTTATAATTCCTATCCTATCACAAATCTTTTCTGCAACCTCTAATATATGTGTAGAAAAAAATACGGCTTTATTTTGTTCTGTATATACTCTCATGATATTTTTTAATTCAAATGAAGCTTTTGGATCCAAACCAGTAATTGGCTCATCTAAGATTAAATTATTGGGTTCATGTAATAATGCTCCTATAATTGCTACTTTTTGTTTCATTCCATGAGAATAACTTTCTATTCGATTACTTAATACATCATTAATTTCAAATAATTTACTTAATTTTTCTATTTGCTCTTTTCTTTTACTTTCTGATAATTCATAAATATCTGCCATAAAATTTAGATATTCTATTCCTTTTAGCTTTAAGAACATGTCTGGATTATCTGGTACATATCCAAATCTTTTTTTTGCCTCTAATGGCTCTTTTTGTATACTATAATTGTCAATGAATACATCCCCTTTGTCAATTCCTAGAATCCCTGTCATCATTTTGATTGTGGTTGTTTTTCCTGCTCCGTTTGGTCCTAAAAAGCCAAATATTTCATTATTATGTATTTGTAAATTAATATCATTTACTGCTTTTTTGTCTTTTTCATAGGATTTTGTTACATTTTTAATTTCTATCATATTGATCTCCTCACTTTTCATAAATTATAACAGAACCCATAAGAAAAATCAAAGATTTTTCTTTAATTTTGTTCTTGCATGAGTTGAATTTTCAGCTAAAAAAGAAAAACGATAAAATAAACCTATTTTATCGTTTTTGTGTTTCTATTACATTGAAAATGATATTTCAAAATCTCTGTTATCTTGTAATTCCATTAATATGGTTATACTTTTTATGGCATCAGATTCATTTTCTTTATTTTTTAACCCTATTGTGCAAATATATACACTTCCTTCTTGTCTATAAGTAAAGTCTTGTACTTCATTAATTTGGTAAAAATTTGTATTTACAAATTGTTCAAATGTTGAAATATTACTAAAGTTATTATTTCTAAATGTTTCATTTATTTTGTTATAAACATATTCATAATCTTTGTTATTAATTGCTTCTATGATTTTTCCTGTATTTAATGTTAGTTTTGTTTGGTCATTTCCTGCATCATATCTTTCAATAAATTCTGGTAAATCTAGTGTGTATGTATCTAGGATGACTGTATATTGCATTGCACCAGTGATATCAAAAATATAATTATATCCATAGTAATCTATACAAATACAAGATTTTTCATTTGTTTTTGAAGTGAATGAATATTGTTGTAAACCTTTAAACTTTAAGCTATTCATATATTGATTATATTCAGATTCACTTGCGAACTCATTTATTGATTTTATATTATCTGTATCCATAGATTGTAATTCTTCTTTTTTTCTTAATATATATTCTATATACGTATCTATATTAGGAAACTTTGCATTTCTATATTCTTCATCTAATGTCCTATAGGATTCTTCTATATTATATAATGCATTATTTATATATGATTTAAAATATTTTTCCGCTTTTTCTTCGTCAGTTAATGTTATTTTTTCCAATTCATTATATTGCTTTTCTTCTATTGAAAAATTATTTTCTTCTTTAAGTTCCTCTGAAATATATTGATTATATTCGTTTTCAGTAATTGGTTTTATAGAATAAGTACCATTATCTAAATCCCAATAAACCGTTATATAACAACTTTCTATCTCTGAATTATTTTCAATAGTTCCTTTTATATAGTGAATAGGTTTTGCACTACTTTCTCTTACATATGCTATTTCTTGAGAATAATTGTTTTCTCCCATTTTGTATAAATTTGATAATATTTCTGTACTATTTTCAGAAGCAATACTATTATCATTACTATATTGTGTATCTAAAATTTCATAAATAGCATTTTTATTTCCTACTTTGTAATATAAGAAGAAATCTTTAATTTGGCTTTCTAATGTAAAGAAATCATTTTCTGATTGTACTAAAGATATGTTTTGATTAAGCTCCTCTTCATAAATACTACTATCTTCAACTGGCAAATCATAATCATTAGAAGATTCATCTATGTCGGATTTTATAGTACTTAAAGCTATAATTATCGCTACTAGGATAATTAAACATATAAGTGATAAAATTAAAATTATTTTTCTTATATTTTTTTTCACCTCATACCTCCATTAGTTTATTCTCATTGCGGTTACAAAATGACTTCTTGCATAACTAGAATCATTATATGGACTTGATCTTCTTATAGCATCTGTAGATCCAGCATTATACCATTGATTATCTCCTGCACATATTTGAACATGTCCTATAGCACTTCCACTACTATTTGTTGTCATAAATACAATATCTCCTGCTTGTAAATCATTATATGAAGTAATTTCTGTACAGTCTCCTCTATTTCTCATAAAGTTTAGGAGTGAATTAGAACTATGAATATTGATTGCATTTATTTCACTTTCTGATGCATATCCCGACATATATAATACACCACTTACATAAGTAGCACAACATAATATTCTACTAGGGTGGTTTATAGAAGCAACTATATCATTTGGATATAATCCTGTTAAACTATAGGTCCATTGTTCATCTTCTAGTTTTTTGTGTAGTTCTTCAGCTGCACCTAATAAACCTTCACCAGCTGATTGCACATATGTAAATATTTCTTCCTCATTGGATGAACTTCTTGTAATTGTTTTATTTGGTGCATAACTATATCTGTTTAATTGTTCTTGTGTATAATATATATAATAATTTCTTGAAAATACTTCTCCTGCAGAAGAATTCGTAAAATCGTAAACACCTTTTACATATGTTTCAAATGCAGCATCTCTGGCTGGAATATGTCCTGCAGCATTTCCTCCAATATATGACCACCAATTATCCCAAATAAATCTGTTATGTTCCCAGGAATTTGCTTCGTATTGTGCAAGACCGGCTTCATATACACTTTTAAATGTATATCCATTTCTTTCTGGTAAATGCCCAAAGTTATATGCTATTGCTGTTAATGCATATAATTGTTGTCTTGATAAATTTAATCCACTTGTTTGACTGACTACTAAATTATAATAATTACTTTGTAAATTATCTCCTATTTCGTCAACAAGTTCTACTTCTATATATATACCATAACTGCTTATTTCTTCATTTGTATAGGTAGCTTCTGGTCCTCTTGGCAAAATAGAATTTACGTATGCAGCAACATCTGGCACCTCTGTTTCAACTCCATTTTGCAATACATATCCAGATTGTGCAAAACTTGTATAATGTGATTTCCATTGTATATCTGCGTTTCCTATTGTAGGCCATCCTACTCCATCACCATACATTAAATAATACTTTCCATCACTAGATTTTGGTGCTTCGCCTGAATGAGAAAATTGTCTTAAATAGGTTGATAGATTTTGTGCGCTTGTTACCCCATTCATAATAGTTGGTTCAAATATATTAAAATCAAAGAATAGACTTGTATCATCAGGATTTTTAGCTTTATTTATTAAATATTTTGTTAAATCTACCATATTTGCTGTGTTGGAATTGGCAGAAAGCATATCACATAACCATACTACATTGATTGGCTTAAATAATATTGTCCTAGCATTAACGTCTGCTCTTAATAATTTCACAAAATTCTGGTCTGTATTTGGATCTATATCTGTTTTTTCTCTTATATCTGTTTTTACTCTTTCATATTTATCAAAATACATATCTTGCTGTGTTTGTTGAGATTGACCAGTTAGTTTCTTTTCTCTATAATATACTTCTACTACTGTATATGTATATTCTACTTCTTGACCACTAGAATTTATTCTAGTACCAGTTCTAACGTCTGTTCTAGAATATGTACCATTATCGCTCCAATCCTCATCTGGTATTGTTGTTGTATTTGAATAATTATTTTGTGTTTGATTTCTTTTATATTCCGTCTTTAATTCTACAATCCAAGTGTTAGCATACATGATATCAATTTGTGTATTATTCGAAATATAAGTTTTCGTATCTTTTTCAAAATAAGTGTAAGCTGTTTCTGTCCACCCACTAGTAGGTTTTCCTGGATTCTCTCCAAGGTTATGTTCTTGATAATTCTCCCTAAAATTTTCTGTATAATTTTTTGTATTAGTTGTTACTGTTGTCGTTGTTGAATCATAAACACCTATTACTATCTGAGAATCATAGGCAAGCTTAGCAAGGTTTAAAACAAACTCATCACTTTCTCCCATTACTAATAATGACCATAAATAATTAAATGGTAATGTATATTTTTGAACAATGGATTTATAATTTATTTGTGTTTTAGTTGCAGTATATGTAGTATAAGATGCTGTAATTTTATCTGCTGTATTTTCTGTAACAGTATAATTGGCATTATAATCATTTTTTATACTTTCTTCTGTTAATCCTTCGTTTATTTTGTCTCTATTTTGTGAGGTTGTATTATTACTTTCAAAAGCTCCACTTTCCTGACTCCAAGTAGCAATTACAACATTTTCTTGTTCATCAATCGTATAATAGTTGAAAACATCCATATTTCCTGTATCTATATACGTTTGAAATTTAGTATCGAATTCAGCTGTACTTATATATGTTAACATTTTAGGTCCATCATTTAAATCAATTATTCCATCTCCATTTGTATCATCAAGCTCTGTTATTCTTGCAAATTGTATAATTCCGTTTAATTTATCTGTAGAAACACCATCTATTTTAGGGTATTGTGTAACCAATTCTGCATTTAGAAGATACTCTAAATCTTCTGGACTTTTTAAATATTTAGAATAATCTGTATTAATACACCATAATATTTCAGCAACAGTACAATCATTTATACTAGTAATGGTTCTTCCTAACTTTTCACTCATTTTTAATGCTTCTATCATTTCTGCTTCAGTCATACTATTTACTCTATCTTCAGTAAACCCCATTGATAGTAATCCTTGTTTTACGAGTTCTAATTTATCAATTGTTATTCCATCTGTTGTTGATAATTGTACATTGTTTGTATATGTAGAAGGATTTCCTTTTTCATCATCATCCCAAGTTCCTTCGTCCATAAAAATAAACCATGTAATTGCAGCAAGTATGATTAAAATTATAATAAAAGGTAATGCTATGATTAGTACACTTCTTAGTATTCCAAACCCTATTTTCTTTAATCTTTCTTTTACTTCATTACCCATATTATTTTCATTTTGATTATTATTTTCTTCTATTATACTCACCTCACTTTTACAGTTACTATATAAATTATAACATATCTAACCTAACTTTGCTACTTTTTTCGACTTTTTTAAGCAAAAAAAAATTGCATCATTGATGCAATTTTTATACATTTATTTCTATCGTTTGTCTTTCGATATCTTCACTTATATTATCATTATAATTTAGAATAACATCTGAAAATACTATATCACTTGTTGGATTATCTAAACTATAGGATTTATGAAATTTTATTGTTAATCTAGTTGAAAATCCATTATTTATTGATAAAAATTCACTTAATATTTCATTACTATACGAATAGTATTTTGTTTCGTTATCATCTAAAACATATATTGATTGCGTACTTTGTTTAGAATCTAAAAGAATTCTACTTCCCGTGTTGTTTTCAACTTGTAGTTCATATTCTTCATAATCTACATATGTTTTTTTATTCATAATTGTAAATTTAATATTTTCTACTGTTTGTTCTTTATCGCTTTCTTCAATTCCTACAAAACTATTGATATTTAATTTTATTTCGTCATCCTCTTCTACAACAGTCATATAATCTTGTGTTTTTATTCCATTTGCGTTTCCTGTTGCCATGATATCTTCTGTTATATCTACTTTGTATGTATTTAATATCCAGTTTTCAATAGATGCATTTTTTTTATTTCCACCAAATATGGCATCAAAATATAATGTTTTAAATTGATTTACATCTGTATATAATTCTTGCTTACACTCATCTGATAAATAACTATATGCTTCTTCAATATTTCCATTATTACATGCAGAGATAAAGTTTTCAATGATAACTCTTGCGTTTTCTAAGTTTGTCGTATTAATTTGTTCTCCTGTTACTGCTGATGTATCACCTGTAATATAGGAATTTGTTTCTTTATTATTTATTAATGTATTTGAACTTATGTTACTAGAAATAGGATTATTACTGTCTTGTCCATTCATTCGAGTAACCATAAAATTTACAACTTGAATGACTAATATAAGTAGAACTATAAATATTATAACTCCCCATATCTTATATTTATTTTGATAATAATATCTTAATAAGTTATGCATATATTTATAGTTCCTCCTCATTAATTTAATGTTTCTTTATTAATCATCCTAATTCTATTTTCCATATCTTGTTTTTGTTTATCTGTAACACCTTTGGTTTTTCCAAATCTCTTCATTACGGATTCAAGATCTTTTTCAGACTTAGCAGCTTGTGATAATTTTGCAGCTGCTATATACTGAGGTTTTGCTCTTTCTTCTGGATTAGAAGCCAATGACATAGCTCTAATAATCTTTGTATTATCCGTAATACCATATTTTCTATATTCAGTAGCCTGCTCCATAATCTGATCAAGCTCTTTTCCTTTTGCATTATTAAATTGCATAGAATACAATTTTCTCATTTCTCTGTCTTTTTTAAATTCTTTATCTAATTCTTCATTTCTTCTTCTCTCATATTCATCATCACCATATTGTCTTCTTAGAGTTTCTTCATGAATTTGTTTTTGTTTTTCAGCACTTGCTCCTACTCTATTTACAATTCCTTGTCCAATTGAAGAACCCGCATAAGCTCCTGATACGCCATATTTAAATACATCTCCCGGACTACCAGATGCTATACCTGCAGCTATACCAATTCCAGCAGCAGTTGCTCCCATTCCTATAGTAGTAGCCTTTTTTAATCCTCCTTTTGCTAATTCACCTATTCTCTTTTTATTAAAGTTTCTTGTTGCAAAATTTTGGGCTCTTGCTCCTAAATATCCTTTGGTTTGTGTAAATACTCCTTTTGGAGTTAATTTTTGTATTTGGTCTCGAGACTGTGAATCAGGCTGTTGTTCTGGCCCTGTATGTTGTGGTTCTGGTTCTTGTGGTTCTATCATTCGTGGTTGCGAAACTGGGGACTCTCCTGCTGAATCACTAGTATCTGAATTGTCCTCTGAACCTCCTATATCTAATCCTAGCAATGATGCCGTTTCTTCTTCCGTATAGCCTGTATTTTCCATAATTTGTCTCATCTTTTCTTCGTTTGACATGTTATCATACATATTACCTGAATTTCCAGCATTTAAATCTCTTGCCATAGCTTCTCTTTCTGTTGAATCATAATTATCTGTTCCAAAGCCTTCATCATATTGGTCCAACATTCTCTGTTGTGCACTACTATTGTCTCCATCTGGCGAATTTGGTCTTCCTCCATTAGGACTAGTAGGAGAGTTTGGTCCTTCTCCATTTCCTGATGCTCCATCAGCAACAGCAGCTTCCATTAATGTTTGTGCTGTATTACCAGAATCAGCACTTCTTATATTGGTTGTTTCATTATTTCCTGAATTTCCTGAACCACTATTATTTCCTTTTCCTGGATTTTTTCCCCCTGGCCCTCTTCCAGCAAATTTTGCTAAAGACTGTACAGCAGAAATTGTCATGGCAGCACCTGCGGCACCAGCCAAGAATCCTGGTGTTGAAGCTCTATTAAATCCAAACATATTTCTCAAGAATTTCTCTGCTGGAATCATGAAACCAATTACAACTAATGAGTATATTATATTTGTTCCTGCTAAATCAAATGCCATACTTATAAATACAGTATATAATAATAAATGGAATGGTTGAATAATCAAGTTTATAGTATATTCTTTTATCCATGTATTAAATGCTTGCGCCTGTCCATCACGTATTTTATCTAAAGGATATGTCAGAGCTACAAATGGTGCTATTACTGTTAAAAATAATAAATACAATAACCTTCTTATATATGTAAACGCAAAAATTATTGTAAATACAACCAATACAAAATAACAGATAGAATATCCTATATATGCAGAAGTACCATCTTGCTGTTGTGTTCCAAATCTTATCTTCCCCATCATATTTGTAGGCCATACTATTCTATTAATCGTATTTCCATTTTCATCTGTTTCATATACATACTGTACATCATCAGTTTCCAACTCTTTTACAGCATTTCTTAATTTTTCTTCAGCGTTGTCAATAGTAACAACTTGCATATTTTCACTAACTGCACTTGAGAATATTTTGGTTACTCCTTCTACAAATGAATTAGCAAATATCATTATATATTGCATTAAAAATACCAAACATAATGCTATTACCCAATCACTTAACATTTGTTTATATTTTGCTTTATCAGCTGCTATACTAGTTAATAACATTCTTATTCCAACATATAATAAAACTAGCATAAGTCCTATAATTGCTATATTCCTAATAATATAATACCATTTTGCTATCGTTTCTTTCAAGTCTTGCGCTGCATTATTAACAGAAGTTTCTATTTTTTCACCATTTTCTTCGTAATAATATACTGTTACAGTATTTCCATCTGCATCAGTTTTTTCTTCTGTTTTCAACTCTTTTGGATTGAATATGTTTGGATCAAATAGTAATATTCTCCCTGAAAATATTTCTTCTGGTCCAATAGTAAATGTTGGAAACACAACAGTATCTCCAAAGTATTCAGCAGTAAAAGAAGATACAGCAGTTGTAACCACTCCATTTAAAACTAAATTATCTATTATTAAAACCGCTCCAATTTTTAAAGCTATAGATCCTATCTTTACAAGTATCGGTCCTAATGCAGCACCCCCTGTAACAATTGTCGCCACTACTATCGCAAGCGTTGCTATTATTGCTACTACTAATATCTTCCACCAAGCATCTCCTGTATTATCGAAAATTGCAGTTGCACTTGTCCCCATAATTGTTGTTTGTAATATTTCCATCATTCCATCACCTAATGCAACAATTAATGCACAAATAGGATCTAATAGTTTTCCACCTACTTTAGTTACTAGAGATTCAGCTTGCGAAGCAGGTGTCATGCAAAAATTAAAAATGGTTAAACAAATACATATTGCTGCTATTAACTTAAATAAAAATTTTTTATTTGTAAAAAACTTCATTTTTTTACTCCTTAATATTCTGTTTTCGTCCTGTTTTCAATTAACTTGTTTAAGTTCGTTTCTACAAATTCAAACTCTTTTTGTGTTGGAGTTATTTTTAAAATTGCAGTTTCTTGTCCAACTTTAAACAATCCCTCTCCTTTTCCACAAGTTACTAAAAATCCGGCCTCTCCTTCACTTAGTTTAAATACTTCTTTTAAATATTGGATTTCTGATTTATCCTGTGCTAAGAATAATTTTGTATCAGAAGAAGTTAATACTGCTTGTGCTTCTGGTTTTTCATAGAAATCTTGAAATCTTTGAGATACTACAGCTAGAGAAACATTTCTTTTTCTTGCACGTCTTGCCATTGTATTTAAGAAATCCACTGCTTCTGGATATGGTAATAACATCCATGCCTCATCAACGATAACTCTTTTCTTTCTAGCCCTTCTTCTATCTTCACTATTTTTCTTAACAAATTTCTCCCAAATCCATGTTAAAAGAATTTGTTGAGCAAGTGGTCTAGCAAATTTTTCTTCTAGTTGTGAAATATCTAGATTAATAAATGGTGCTCCTTCCAATAATTCAAAAGTAGATTGTCCATCAAAATATGCCATTTGACCATTATACTCTCTTATATATTGTTTCATTACTTTTATTAAGTAACTATAATGAAATCTGTAATCATCATTCGTATTTTCAGTAGCTTTTCTTTGTATTCTTTTATACCAAGAACCAATTGTTGGCATCTTCTTTTTTTCTCTATATAATTTATCATTTCTATTAAAATTACTTGTAGCCTCATACAAACTATTAGGATCACTTGTAATTCCTAAAGCTGCATATTCTTCTGAAACGGCTTCTGCAATAATTTGTTTTGTTAATTCATTTACATCTTTACTTCTTGTACTACCTCTAGCCATTGTAAGAAGAGATTGCGTAACATCTTCTACTTTATTTTCAATATTTAGTACAAGTCTTTCTCTTCCTGTTATCTCATCTTTTGCAGTTTCTGTTTCTAAATCAAATAAATTGATTACGGTCTTAGATGTTGGGCTAAGTACAACATTAATTCCTCCAAGAGATTCTGCAACGATTGTATACTCCCCTTCTGCATCTAATGCTAAACTTTCTATTCCCATTAATAAAGATGATCTACTAATTAATGTTTTCATTGTTACTGATTTTCCAGCACCTGATTTAGCAAATATAACCATATTATAATTTGTAAGTGAACTATGAAAATTATCAAATAATATTGGTGTTCCTGTCTGTTTATTAAATCCTAAAGGTATACCAGATGGATGACTAACTTCTGATGTTGTAAATGGAAAAACAGTTGACATTGACCTTCTATCAAAAGTATGTTTTTTAGCAATTTTGTCTTCCATTAATGGTAAATTTGATTTAAAAGCATCTTCTTGCATTGCCCAGGCGGTTTTTATTCCTACTAAAGACTTAGACATTTCTGATGCTAATAATTTTGTTAGTCTATCTAAATCTTCTAAATTATATGTAAATATAGTTGCAATAACTGAAGCTTCATATAATTTATTAAAACCTGCTGCAATTTCGTCTCTTAATTGTTCTGCTTCAAATCTCTTTTGTGTTAAACTACTTTCTCTGTTGATATTTCCTCTATCTGCTGCAACAATTCTTTCTGTTTCCAATTCATTGATGACTCTATTTAATTCACTTTGTGATTTTGCTTCTTGAACCGGATTTATATAAATAGATGTATTAATATCTCCAAAAAAGTACATATCTCTAAATAATTCTGGAAAAGTACACATTCTTGGCAAAGTAGAAACAAAAAAGCTTCTTGCATATTTTTTTACATTTGAAATGATTTCTAAATGATCAATATTACTTGCGTCAATTCCTGATGGTGCAATTAATTCTTTTATGCTTGTTTTCTTAAACAATTGTGTTTCTTTAGGATTATTGTACTCTTGTAGATTTCTTCCTTCCTCTTGTCTTCTTGCCATTTGTCTTACCTCCTTCATTTGTTTCTTCTAACTTTTCTATCGCTAAGTCTTTAACTTCAGTTCCTATATATGGTTCATTTTCCTCTAAAATCATTCTTGCAACTTCATCAACAATTTGATCAAAATTATTTTCTTTTTCTTCTACTTGTTTTTGAATTTCTGATTTTGCCTCACTTACTTTTTCTCTTGCCTTATCCATTGCTTTTTGCTCAATAATTTTATCTAATTCTTTCATTTTCTTTTCATATACATCTGGTGCTGTTGAATATAACTCGTTATATCCTGCTTTAATTGCTTTATCCAATCCAAATGTTTCTGCTTCATCTCTATTATACGCCATATATAATAGTTCCACTAATTCATTTGTTCTTAATATCTTACCTCTTACGCCACAAGAATATAATGAAGATATAATGGATTGACATCTTGTATAAAGCTCAGAAAAAGCTATATTTTTTATCTCTTCTTTATCTAATTTATCATTTCCAGCTTCACTTGAATAATACGGAACAATGATATAGTAATTTTTATTTAGAATATTATTGTTTAAACTCATTCTTTCTGTGTCTTGTATGACAGACATACCATATTCATATAAATTTGATTGTTTCGTTAGTTCAAAATATGCCTTTGCTAACTGTTCGTCAGAGAATTCCCCTGATTTTACCATGTCATCATATCTCATCTGCATTCGGTTATATTTATCTTCTACTTCTTTTACTTTTTCTCTATATACTTGTAAACTATTTTCTAAATTAATTGAACGTGTTTGAATATAGATTTGAATAGGATGTCTCAATGTGTTTAAAAATTGAACAAAGCCTTCTTCTACACTATTTTTCTCTACACTAGACATTAAATCATAATTTACACCTTGGCAACCTATTACCATTAAATATCTATTTCCATTTTTTTGTAATATCATATTATCTTCTACATCATCAAACTCCATAAAATTAAAAATGGATTGTTTATTTGAGGAACTCACACTCTCAATTTCATTGGAACTGGTTGATGTTTTATTTTTGGCCTTTTTAGGATTTTTTTCTTTAAAATGCAAATACACTAAAAAACCTACTAGACCAAATATAGCTATTACAATTGGGATTAAAATATATAATAACATTTCTATTAATTGCTGTGTCGCTTGACTATTCATCTACTTTTCCTCCTTTGTATAAACATATAACTTTTTTTTATTTTGCTTAAATTTTATATATCTTTTTATAACATCATCTATGTTCTCTCCACCCGTTTTTCTAGTGATCTCTAGGCCATTTGTATCTGGTATTTTAAACATACCAATGGAATAGCCAATTAAAGCAAAAATCAATGTGATGACAATCCCTACAATTGTTAGATTTAATAAATTAAAAATAAAATAAAATATTAATCCAACTCCGCCTCCAATACAAGTTGTTATTAATGATTTATTTGAAAAAATAAATAATATTCTTCCTTCTCCCTTTACATTTCTAGGTACATTATATGTTCCCATTTTTTCCTCCTTAGTTATATACTATAATTATTCTATTATATTATAGCAAAAAAAATCGATAAATGGAAGTATTTATCGATTTTTTTTATATTATTTTTTGTATCAAAATGTATTAGTTTAATCCTGTAGCAAATTGGTAAACAACATTTGCTATTGTTGAAGCTGCAAATATTAAAACTGCACCAACAATATATGGGATAAATGTCTTTTTGTATTCTGCTTTTTCTTCTGCACTACCCATCATATATTTTATACCTAAAACCATTAATATTACTACAGCTACAACTACACCAATTGTTTGTATAACACCCATTATGTTAGAACCAAATTCTGATATTTCATTTGTTCCTGTTGCTGCTGAATTTGCATTTAATTGACCTGGTGTAAGTGCATATACCATTGAAGTTCCTACTGATAACATGATTAATGCTGTTGCTATAGCTACTAATATTTTCATAGTTCTTACTTTCATTTTTCTTCCTCCTTTTTATTTCTTTTTTATTGAAATCTGGTTTTACCAGAATTTAAATAACTTTATTTATATATTTGAGAATATATTTATCATTAATTTCCATATACTAAATGCTCCAAATATTACTACACATCCAATAATATATGGCATTAACATTTCTTTTACTTTTGCTTGTTCGTCTACTGTACCTATCATGAATTTTATTCCTAGGACTGCTCCTATAATTACTGTAAGAGCAACACCTATTCCAAATAAAATATTGTATATTTTATTAAATTCTTCATCTACAGACTCATCAGATATGATATTATTACTAGCATTTTTCCCTTCATTTAAAAAATTATCTCCTGCATCAAATATATCTCCCCAAAAGCTTGCTTGGCTTACTGGCATATAGAAAATTTGTACTATTAATAATATCATGACTACCTTTATTGCTATTTGGGAAATTTTCTTCATTACACCACTCCCATTTTATTATATATATTTTTTTTACAAATTTCAACAATTTATCCAAAAAAACCACTAGCAGTCACTATTTTATATATTATATTAGGTAATGTTGTTACAGAAACAAGTAAAAACATTCCTATAATGTATGGAATAACTGCCTTTTTATATTCTGCTTTTTCTTCTACACTTCCTAACATATATTTTATACCAAGTACCATTAAAACAATAATTGCTACAACAATACCTATTGTATTTATGATTCCAAGTACATTTCCTACCTTTTCATTTAGTTGTGGATCATCTTCTATCGTTGGGTTCCATGCATTTGGATTTAATGTTGGATCTGTTAGTGCTTCTCCTAATATTGGATAACTAATAATTGTTAAAAATAAGATACATGTAAGAATAATTAATATTATTTTATTTTTAGTCATTTTTCTCACCTTATTCTTTCGCATAATTTAACATTATTATATTAATTATATACTATTTGCTGATTTCTTGCAAGTTTTTTTACAAAATTCGCCATGTTTTCTATATTTTCTGCCTCATTTTTTTACAAACATTATTATATTATAATAAATCTTTTAGCAATTCTTCCTTTGTTTTATTAATTATCATGCTAGGTGCAATATCCAATATCGTTTTTGCACCATATTCTTTATTTTTATATAATCTATATGCTGCTCTAGCATATGCTACTAATATACTTGCTGTAAATTCTGGATTGGAATCTAATTTTAGTGAATATTCTATTAACTCTTTATTTTTCTCTTCCATTCCTGTATATCCACTTCTTATGACAAATCCACCATGCGACATTCTAGAATGATTTTTTAATAATTCCTTCTCTGTAACAAAATGCACTATCGTATCATAATCTGCAAAATAATTTGGCATCGTTTTTATTTCTTTTTCTACTTCTTCTTTATCTGCATTTTCTTCTAGAACAACGTAACACTCTCTTAAGTGTTTTTGTTTTGTGGTTAACTCAGGATTCTCACCATTTCTCACTTTTTCTACACTTTCTTCCACTGGTATGGTATATTGAATCGCATTTTTTACACCTTTTATTCTTCTTATTGCATCTGAATGTCCTTGACTAACTCCTTTTCCCCAGAAAGTATATGTTTTACCTTTTGGTAAGAAAGCTTCTGATAATACTCTATTTAGTGAAAATGCTCCTGGGTCCCAACCTATTGAAATAATTGAAACTTTTTTTCCTTCTTTTGAAGATTGATTCATTACTTCAAAATACTCTGGAATTTTCGCATGTGTATCATAACTATCAACAGTATTAAAATCCTTTGCATAATACGGACCTTGTTCTGGTAAATCCGTTGCGGAACCTCCACATAATAGTAATACATCTATCTTTTCTTTCCATTTTTCTATTTCTGAAACATTCAATACATTTTTTGAATACACTGTTTTTATATCTTGTGGATTTCTCCTTGTAAATATTGCTACTAATTCCATGTCATTATTAGTTTTAATAGCAATTTCTACGCCTTTTCCTAAGTTTCCATACCCTAGGATTCCTATTTTAATTTTTTCTTTTTCCATAATCTACCTCCAATTAACTAATATAATAAATATCATAATAATATAAATTATTCAATATTTATTTTTAATAAAACAGAAAATAAAAAACACAGAAATTTTATATTCTGTGTTTTTGGCGGAGATGAGAGGGTTCGAACCTCCGCGCCCCTTTCGGGACCTAACTGTTTAGCAAACAGTCCCCTTCACCACTTGGGTACATCTCCATTTTATATTAATAAAAGTTAGATATGGTATATCTCTATCTAACTTTTTTTACTATTGGCGGAGAGGGTGGGATTCGAACCCACGGTACGCTACAAACGCACGCCAATTTTCAAGACTGGTGCCATAAACCAACTCGACCACCTCTCCAAATCTTGCGACAGTAATAATATTAGCATATATTACTGTCTTTTGTCAATACTTTAAAAAAAAATATTATAATTTTTCATATAAACTGTTACAATTCACAGCTATAAAATAAAAAAATATCAAAACGAAATGGAATAATCATCTTATTTTCTCTAGTTTATTATATTTGTTAGCTATGGCTAACTTTTCCATTTAATATTTCTTTTAATGTATATGTTTTTCCTAAGCAATGAATTGTAGCTTATTTTATAAGATTTAACATTCTTTCCAAATCATCATTATTATTATATTCTATAATAATTCTACCCTTTCTCTTTCCTTGGTCCAATTTTACTTTTGTTCCAAAAAAACCTTGAAATTTATCTTCAATATCATCATATAGATATTTATATTTTGGATCCAATGTTTTTTCTTTTTTGGTTGTTCTATTTTTATTTTCTGCTTGTCTAACAGACATTCCTTTTTCAATCATTCTAATTGCCACTTCATACTGTCTTTTTTCATCTGTTATTCCGGCTAATGCTTTACAATGTCCTTCTGTAAGTTTACCCTGTTTTACCAATTCTAATACATCTGGTGCTAAATTTAATATTCTTACTGTATTAGAAACACTACTTCTACTTTTTCCTATTTTTTTAGAAACTTCCTCTTGCGTCAAACCGTATTTATCCATTAAATGTCTGATTCCTACAGCCTTTTCATATGGATTTAAATCTTCTCTTTGAATATTTTCTATTAAGGCAATTTCTTTATTGGTTTGCTCATCATCCTCTCTTATGATGGCAGGTATTTCTTCTAATCCAGCTAATTTAGCAGCTCTCCATCTTCTTTCTCCTGCAACAATTCCAAAATATCCATCTTGTTTAGATACCACAATTGGTTGTATGATTCCATATGTTTTTATAGATTCCGCTAATTCTTCTAATGATTCTTGGTTAAATGTTTTTCTTGGTTGCTCTCTATTAGGTTCTACTTCTGTAATTTTTAATGTTTTTAATTTATCATTCTCTTCTAATAATTGAGGTTCTTCTATTTCTTCTACATTTTCTATTGTAGGTACACTACCTCCAAATAATGCATCTAATCCTTTTCCTAATCCAGTCATTTTTTTTGCCATATTAATCTCCCTTTCTAAATAAACTATCCATTATTTTTTAAAAGTTCTTTCGTAAATTTCTCATAAGCTTTTGCTCCTTTTGACCTTGGATCATATATCGATATTGGCATTCCATAGCTTGGAGCTTCACTAAGTCTTACATTTCTTGGAATAACCGTTTTATATACTTTATTTTCAAAATATTTTTTTACTTCTTTTACAACTTGATTAGAAAGGTTTGTCCTTGCGTCATACATTGTAAGCAAAGCTCCCTCAATCTCTAAGTTCTTATTCAAATGTTTTTTGACTAAATTTACAGTATTTAACAATTGTCCTAATCCTTCTAATGCAAAGTATTCACATTGAACTGGTATTAAAACACTATCTGAAGCAGTAAAAGCATTTAATGTGATTAATCCTAATGCTGGTGGACAATCAATTAATATGTAATCATATCTATCTTTTATAAGATCAAGCTTTGTTTTTAGTCTTTGTTCTCTTGACATCATTGAAACAAGCTCTACTTCGGCTCCAGACAAACTAATGTTCGATGGACATACAGATAGATTTTTTATGGATGTTTCTTGTATTGTTTCATCAAACTCTGTATCTCCAACTAATATGTCATATACAGACAATTCTACTTCTTTTGTAATTCCTAATCCACTTGTTGCATTTCCTTGTGGATCTGTATCTATTAATAAAACTTTTTTTCCTTTTTTGGCAAGTATTGTACTTAAATTTACTGTAGTAGTAGTCTTTCCTACTCCACCTTTTTGGTTTGCTACTGAAATTACTTTTCCCATTAAAATTCACATTCCTTTCTAGGTATAAATATAATATTTTCTTTATCATCCCTCCATTCATAAATAACAATATAACAATATAATAATATATAATATTTAATAATATGTCAATAATTTTTTAAAAATAATTTTTTAAAAAATGCTCCACATTTTTTTCGTGGAGCATTTGGTCTATTTAATTGGTTCTTTACTTGGCATACCGGCCTTTCTAGGGTATTTACCTGGGGTTATTTTTGTCTTGTTTATCATAATAATTGTTCTACCTATATCACTTTGTGGTAGTGTAAATTTTTCTATTTGATGGATTGTTCCACCAAGAACATCTATTGCTTTTTTAGCATCTTGAACTTCTTGTTCAATGTCTGATGCTTTCATACATATACATTTACCACCTATCTTTACTAAAGGTAGCAAATATTCCGATAATGTAGCTAAATTCGCTACTGCTCTTGATGTTGCTATATCATATTGTTCTCTGTATGTTTTATTTTGTCCAAAATCTTCAGCTCTTGCATGTATAGTTTCTACATTTTTTAAATCTAATTGTTTTATCACCTCTTGCAAAAAAACTAATCTTTTGTTTAATGAGTCTACTAATGTTATTTTATTTTCATTACATACGATACTTAATGGAATACCAGGAAATCCAGCACCTGTACCCATATCCACAATTTTTTCATTTTGTTTTAAATATTTTAATATGGTAAGGGAATCTATGAAATGTTTCAATATAATTTCTTCTGGTTCTGTGATCGCTGTTAGGTTTATTTTCTGATTCCATTCTATCAGCAAATCCATATATCTGTATAATTTGTCCATTTGCTCCACAGATAAATCTATATGGATTTCCTTTGCTTTTTCTCTCATTCTTTTATAAAATTCTTCTTTTTCCATTTTATTCCCCTTTTCTAGTTTGTAAATATACTAATAATACAGATATATCCGCAGGAGAAACTCCTGAAATCCTTGATGCTTGTCCGATTGAATGTGGTTTATGTTTATTTAATTTTTGTCTAGCTTCCAAACTAATTCCTTGTATTGTATTATAGTCAATATCATCAGGTAATAGTTTTCTTTCCATTTTTTTAAATTTCTCTACTTGTGCTTCTTGCATTTTAATATAGCCTTCATATTTTATTTGAATTTCTACTTGTTCTTTTACTTGTTCTGGTAAATCTTTTCTCTCTTTATCAATTGCTCCAAGTGAAGCATAGGTAATTTCTGCTCTTTTTAATAATTCTGAAAGCTTTGAACCTGTAGTAATTTCGCTAGTTCCCATCTCTTTTAAAAAATGATTAACTTCTTCAGTAGGTTTTACAATTGTATTTTGTAATCTTTGAATTTCTTCTTCTATTTTTTTCTTTTTTTCAATAAATTTTTGATATCTTTCTTCAGAAATAAGACCAATTTCATGTCCTTTTTCTGTTAATCTTAAATCTGAATTATCTTGTCTTAATAAAAGTCTATATTCTGCTCTAGAAGTCATCATTCTATATGGTTCATTTGTTCCTTTTGTAACAATATCATCAATTAATACTCCTATATATGCTTCTGTTCTATCTAAAATTAAAGGTTCTTTTCCTTTTATTTTTTGTGAAGCATTAATTCCAGCAATTAGCCCTTGTCCTGCTGCCTCTTCATATCCAGATGTTCCATTTGTTTGACCTGCAAAAAATAAACCACTAATTGTTTTATATTCTAACGATAATTTTAAATCTGCAGGATCAATACAATCATATTCTATGGCATATGCTGGTCTAGTAAATTCACAATGCTCCAAACCTGGTAATGTCCTATACATCGCAATTTGCACATCTTCTGGTAAGGAAGAACTCATTCCTTGTATATACATTTCATCAGTATCAATTCCAACTGGCTCCACGAAAACTTGATGTCTTGGTTTATCCGCAAATCTTACGACTTTATCTTCGATAGATGGACAATATCTTGGTCCTGTTCCCTCTATAACACCTGCATATAAAGGAGATCTATGTAAATTGGCTCGAATAATTTTATGTGTTTCTTCATTTGTATATGTTAAATAACAATCTACTTGTTCAAAAGGTTTCATTTTATCTTCAAAAGAAAATGGTATTATGTCAACATCCCCCTTTTGAACTTCCATCTTTGAAAAATCAATACTTTTTTTATTGATTCTAGCAGGTGTTCCCGTTTTGAATCTTACTAAATTTACCCCTAATTTTTTTAGACAGTCTGAAAGTTGATTGGCTGCAAATACGCCATCTGGACCACTTTCTTGTGTGAAATCCCCTATAAAAACTTTTCCTTTTAAATAGGTCCCTGTTGCAACAATAATGGCTTTTACATTATAGATTGCTCCAACACTTGTTTCTATCGATTTTACAGCTCCATTTTCTACTTTTATGTCAACTATTTCCGCTTGTTTTAAATCTAGATTTTCTTGTTTTTCTAATGTATGTTTCATTTCCATTTGATATCTTTTTCTATCTGCTTGTGCCCTTAAAGAGTGGACAGCAGGCCCTTTTGAAGTATTTAACATTTTTATTTGTATCATTGTTTTATCTATATTTTTAGCCATTTCTCCGCCAAGTGCATCAATTTCTCTTACAAGATGCCCTTTTGAACTTCCACCAATATGTGGGTTACATGGCATATTGGCAACTGCTTCTAAACTAATGGAAAAAATTAATGTTTTCATCCCTAGTCTAGCAGCTGCTAAACCTGCTTCACATCCAGCATGTCCTGCACCTATAACTGCTATATCATAATCTCCTGCAAAATAACTCATTTTTTACTCCTTCTTTTCTTGTCCTATTATATTTTATTTATTCTCAGAATCGTCATATTTCAATTTTTATACTTTTTTAATAAAGTTATATATCTCATTAATAAAAAACGCTTATTTTTGTTTTTTACTTTCCTAAACAAAATTTAGAAAAAATTTCATTAATAACATCTTCTGTTACCACTTCTCCCGTGATTTCTCCTAAATCTTCTAGTATTTCTTTTATATAAATCGTTGTAATATCAACAGGCATTTTCATATTCAAAGCTTCTTCTGCTTTATTTACATTTTCTATTGCTTTGGAAATGCTATCTTTATGTCTGATATTAGTTATTAAAACTTCATTATCTAGATTTATTTCATTTAAATGAAACATTTCTGAAATCATTTTATATAAATTTTCTATTCCCTCTTTGTTTAATGCTGAAATTTTTAATACTCTTTTTGTTATATTTGTAAATCTTTCATCATTTTCTTTTAAAATAGATTTTAAATCCGATTTATTTAATAAAATAATCACATTTTTGTTTTTTATTAATTCTAAAATTTCTAAGTCTTCATTACTTAATTCTCTTGAGCTATCAAAAATAGCAATAATTAAATCTGCGTCTTTTGCCTGATCAATTGATTTTGTGATGCCTATTTTCTCTACTTCATCTTTTGCTACCCTTATCCCCGCTGTATCTACTAATTTTAAAGGTATTCCATTAATGGTAACAAATTCTTCAATTGTATCTCTTGTTGTTCCCTCGATATCTGTTACGATAGCTCTATCTTCATTTAAAATCGCATTTAATAAAGAAGATTTACCCGCATTTGGCTTACCAATGATGGCTGTTTTAATACCCTCTTTAATCATTTTACCATTATCAAAAGATTTCTCTAGTTTTACAAGTTTTTTATGAACACTTTCTAACATATCTTTTAATTCTTTTTCTTGTACATCTGGTAAATCATATTCAGGATAATCTATGGTTACTTCAATATTTACCAAAACATCCATGATTTCTTGTTTTATATCAGAAATTACTTTTGATAAATATCCTTGTAACTGTTTTATTCCACTTTTTGCTTCTTTTTCTGATTTCGCATTTATAACATCAATAACAGATTCTGCCTGTGATAAATCAATTCTTCCATTTAAAAATGCTCTTTTTGTAAATTCTCCTGGTTCTGCTAAAACTGCACCATTTTTTAAACAAATATCTAAAATTCTTTTTACAATAACATTTCCCCCATGTGAATTAATTTCGCACATATTCTCTGTTGTATAACTTTTTGGTGATTTAAAATAAGAAACTAACACTTCATCAACAATTTCATCATTTTCTACTATATTTCCGTATTTTATGGTATACCCTTTTATATCTTCAATTTTTTGTGGTTTTATAGGTTTAAAAATTTTTTCTATAATCTGAAAAGTTTCTTCTCCACTCATTCTAATGATTCCAATTCCACCAATTCCTGGAGCAGTTGATATTGAAACGATTGTACTCATTCTATTTTCCCTTCTTTTCTCTATTTTTCGTCTATATATTTTATCAAAAATATGAAAAAAAGTCAAAGTTCTGCTAATCTACTGATTAAAATCCGAACTTTGACTTCTGATTTTTTATTTTTTTGAAATAACAATTCTTCTTTTTGGTTCTTGTCCTATACTTCTTGTTTCAACATTTGGATTACTTTGAAGTACAGAATGTATAATTTTTCTTTCATATGCTTGCATTGGTTCAAGTGTTATTAATTTTCCAGTTTTTTCAACTATTCTAGCCTTTTTCTTTGCTAAATCTTCAAGAGTTGCAACTCTTTTTTGTTTATAATTTTCTATATCTAATCTTAAAATTACTTTATTTTCTGATTTTTTATTGGCAATCGCTTTTAATATATTTTCGAAAGCATAAAGTGCTTCTCCTCTATATCCAATTATATTTCCAATATCTTGTCCATTTATATTTACATATAAGCATTTTTCTTTAATTTCTATGCTATATTCTGCTGATGTTGGTAAACTTTTTACAAATTCTTTTAAAAATATATTTACATCATTTTTTGCTATTTCCAATTCTTCTTCTGTAGTCTCTATCTCAAATTCTTCAGGTTTTTTAGCTTCTTTTTCTTTTATTTCAACTTTTACTATTTTTGGAGCTAAAATATCAAAAAAACTTTTTTTGTTTTCTTCAATTACCTTAATTTCTACTAACTCTCTTGGCAAATTGATTGCTTTTAATCCTTTTTCAATTGCTTCTGATGTTGTTTTTCCTTCTGAAATAATACTTTTTGCCATGTTAATTTTCCTCCTCATCTTTTAAAAGTTTATTTAATACTAATCTCTCTATAATCATTAATAAACTATTCATTAACCAATATAAAGCTAATCCTAATGGTGCTATCAATGCTACTGATAAATACATGATTGGAAATAAAAATTTCATATTTTTATTCATCTGCATCATTGGATCAAAGTCTTCTCCCTCTTTCTTTTCTCCATTCTCACCATCTTCTTTTTTCTCTGGTTTTGGTGTTGATATATTTGTTACTTTTAATGAAATGACAGAAACAATTACATATAATGCAGGAATAATATATGCTTTCCAATCAGAACTTTTAGTTGGTACTTGTGCTAAATTTAATCCAAGGAAATCCATATTTATCTTTAAAGAATCTAATTCTTCCTCATTTATTTCTGATAATTGAATTTTTCCTTCTTCTTGATTTTCTGCATTATTTTCAGTATTTTCTTGGTTTCTTAAGTTCTTAATATTATCAATTTCTCTAATTAACTCTATTTGTGGATAACCACTATTTGCAGAGCTTAAATTATTTTGTTGCATAATTTTTATGTATTTATCTACCATATTGGCATCTGCTTTTTTCATATATGTTAATGGTGATTGTACTAAGAAAAATACTGAGAACAATAGTACGATTTGCACAATAGCACTTAAACATCCACTAAAAGGACTCATATTCTCTGATTTATATAATTCTATTGTTGCTTGATTTAATTTTTCAGGATTATTTTTATATTTTACCTGAATTTCCTTCATCTTAGCTTGCATTTTTGTTGATTTCTTTAGTGTTTTTTGTTGTTTTATTGATATTGGAATCATTATTATTTTTATGACAATTGAAAAAATGATAATTGCTAAACCGTAATTATTCACAAATTCATAAATAAAATTTAATAAATATCCAAATAAATTTGCAAAAAATGACATATCTTTTGCCCCTTTCTATTTTAATGGGTCATATCCTCCTTTAGAAAAAGGATTGCATTTTAAAATCCTTATCATTCCTAATATACCTCCTTTAAATACGCCATATTTTTCTATTGCCTGTTTTGTATATTCAGAACAAGTAGGATAATATTTGCATCTTATATTCTTATATTCTAAAAATTTTGATATGTTTTTTTGATACCATTCTATTAATTTTATAAAAAATTTTTTCATAAAACATCTTCTTTTTTTATAATTTTTGCATCTTTAAAAAGTTCTTCCATTTCATAAAAAACCTCTTTAAATTTTAGATTTTTTATATCAACATTTTTTTTCAATAATATAACAATACTATTACCTTGAATAAGTCTTTTTTCTAGTATTTTATATGATTCTCTAATCAATCTTTTTGCTTTATTTCTTAGGAAAGATTTTCCATTTTTTGTACTAACTGCTATACCTAAAAAATTGATATTTTTATTATTTTTTAATACGACAATTCCTATCTTTTCTTTTGATAAAAATTTTCCTTTTGTTAGAACTTTTTTAAATTCATAATTTTTTTTTAGCATTTCTGTTTTTTTCATTTCCCTATACTCCTTGAAAAATAAAAGGTTTCGGGAAAATAATTGCTTATTCTACAAAAACAACTAAAGGCTTTTGCCTTTAGCTATTCTACATTAAGCACAGATTTTCTTTCTACCTTTTGCTCTTCTTGCTTTTAAAACATTTCTTCCAGATTTTGTTGACATTCTCTTCATAAATCCGTGTTCTTTTTTTCTTTGTCTTATTTTTGGTTGATATGTTCTTTTCATTAAATTGTTGCACCTCCTAAAATTTAAGTTATATATTCATTCCTTTTTTGGAAATATTTGTTACAAAATAACAAGTATTTCGATTATACATCATTATTTAGCGCTTTGTCAAGTGTTTTTGGAAATTTTTCAATTTTATATTTTTAAGTATTGCTTTTTCAAAAAAATTATTGTATAAAGATAAAAATTGTCATTTTTTTGTAATATTTTTGTAATATTATACAGTTTTCCACAATTTTTTTTATAATTATCCACATTTTTTTAACTTTTATCCACAATCATCTTGACTTATTATGTAATATTTTGATATTATGTTAGAAAAATGAGAAAAGCGAATGAAAAAAATTTAATTATAAAAAAAATTCGTTCGCAAAAAAAGAAAACTTTATTACATAATTATTACAAAGTTATCCACACCTGTGGAAAACTTTGTGGATAACTTTATGATTTTTTATTTTGAAAGGATGTTTTGTTATGCAAATTAATAAAGACGAACTGTTTGCCCAAGCACAAGAATTATTAAAAGATGAAATGTCTCCAATAGCATTTGAAACTTGGATTAAAACATTAGAAATCACAGAAATGACTAATGATAATATCGTCTTTAAAGCTGTATCAGAATATCATAGAGATTTAATAAAATCTCGTTATTGTTCATTAATTCTTAATACATTTAAATATCTAACCAATATAGAATGGACATTATCCGTATTTTATGAAGACAAGGAAAAAAATAAGAGTGATAATATTCTTGTATCTAACCAATCTAATCAAAGTCAGGATGCAGAAATTGAAATATCTAATAAAACCTTGAATCCAAAATACACATTTGAAACTTTCGTTGTCGGTAATAATAATCGTTTTGCTCATGCAGCAGCCATTGCAGTAGGTGATAAACCTGGTGAATCTTATAATCCATTATTCTTGTATGGTGGTGTTGGATTAGGAAAAACTCACTTAATGCAGGCAATAGGGAATAGGATATTACAAAATAATAGAGCAGCAAAAATATTATATGTAACATCTGAAAAGTTTACAAATCAATTAATAAATGCCATTAAAGATAATAAGAATGAAATATTTAGGAATAAATATAGAACAATTGATGTTTTACTAATTGATGATATTCAATTTATAGCTGGAAAAGAAAGAGTTCAAGAAGAATTTTTCCATACTTTTAATGCTTTATATGAAGATAAAAAACAAATTATCATTTCTAGTGATAAACCTCCAAGAGATATTGCATTTCTTGAAGATCGACTAAAATCTAGATTTGAATGGGGGTTATTAGCAGATATTTCTTGTCCTGATTACGAAACTCGTTTAGCAATATTAAGAAAAAAAGCACAAGAAGAGAGTATCGTTGTTGATGATATTATTTTATCAAATATCGCTAATAAAATAGATTCAAATATTAGAGAACTAGAAGGTGTTTTCAATAAAATCATTGCACGAGCATCACTTACACACAGTCCAATAACGATAGAATTGGCAGAAAATACCATTAATGAATTTAAAGCTGCTAGTGAAAAAGTTCTTTCATCAGATTTTATACAAGAAACGGTTGCAAAATATTTCAATATAAATAAAGATGATTTAGCAAGTAATAAAAGATCAAATGAAATTGCTTTTCCAAGACAAATTGCAATGTATTTATGCAGAGAAGTAGCAAATATGTCTTATCCAAAGATAGGAGAGGATTTTGGTAATAGAGATCATTCAACCGTAATGCATGCTTGTAAAAAAATAGAAAAAGAAGTAAAAGAAAAAAATAATACAAAACTAATTGTGGAAAGTGTGAAAAACATAATTATAAATGGTGAACAATAGTAGTTTAAATATTTAAAATATATTTATTGAAAATTTGTTCATAAGGACAATTGTTTGGTTACAAATTGATTATCTTTACTTACGGAACAGCTAGATTAGATATCCACACCAAACTGTTAATTAGTTGTTGAAAAAGTGTTTATAAGTTAAATTTCCACTTTTATAAATTTTCAATGTGGATAAAAAGTAAAATTTTCCACTAAGTTTTACACATAAATTTTTCTTAGGGGTTCATAGTATCCACATAGTTTTCCACATTATCCACAACAGCTAATACTATTACTACTAATAATATTTATATTTTATATTATAATAATAAAGGAGAGATAGCAAAATGAAAATTGTTTGTTATAAGGATAATATCCTTAAAGCACTAAATTCCGTAGTTAAAGGTGTTGCTTCTAAAACAACAATGCCTATATTAGAAGGAATATTAATACAAACGAATGATAATGAAATAAAATTAACAACATATGATCTAGAAATAGGTATCGAATATATAATGGAATGTGAAGTAAAACAACAGGGAAGTACAGTAGTAAATGCAATCATGTTTAGTGAAATTATTAGAAAATTACCTGATACAGAAATATATATCACATTGAATGAAAATAATTTATTAGAAATTGAATGTGAGGGGTCTTTATATAAATTGACTACAATGAATCCAGAAGAATTCCCTGAATTACCAAAAATAGAAGTTGAAAATTCAATTGATTTAGAACAGAATATGTTAAAAAATATGATTAGAAAAACAATATTTGCAGTTAGTAGTGAAGAAAATAGACCAATATTCACAGGTTGTTTATTTGAAGTGGAAAACAATAAGTTAAATGTAGTTGCAGTAGACGGTTTTCGATTAGCTTTAAGAAGTATTTATTTACAAACAAAAGTAAATAATTTTAAAGCAGTCATTCCAGGAAAAACATTAAATGAAATCAATAAAATTTTATTAGATTCTTTTGATCATGTAAAAATAGGAATTGCTAAAAACCAAGCTTTATTTGAAATGGAAAATTGTAAAGTTGTTACTAGAATTTTAGATGGCGAATTTTTAAATTATAAATCAGTAATTCCAAC
>CALXUT010000050.1 GCA_944391755.1 uncultured Clostridia bacterium | reverse complement strand
AATAGTCTTTTCATCTTCTACAATTTGAATTTTAGGCATATCTTTATTGTTTTTCATCATAGCATTAAAATCCTTTTTGTTTTCATTAGCCATACTATCAACTCACTTTCAAATTACTATTTATCTACTACAAAGTTATTATAACATCTTAATTGAAAAAAGTACATATTAATAAAAAAATAATAAGTCAAAAGATTGTCTCTAAACTATCTAATTTGACTTACTATTTTTAAAGCTAATTTCTTATCTAACGGACAATATTTTATACAGCAAAATTGATTCCTCTTGCCACAACATCTTTCATATTTTCTATTAAATCATCTATCTCTTTTGGAGTTACAATCATGTTATATTCACCAACATTTAAAGCTTCTTTTACTTCTTCATATTTATCATTTTGTTGTAATTGGTTTAAATATTCATTTGATTCTGCTTTTTCTTGTAATCTATCAATAAATATATCAATTCCATCAGATACCAATGTTGCGAGTTCTACTACCGTAGGAATTCCTATGGCTACTACTGGTATTCCTAAAGTACTTTGACTAATTTCTTGTCTTGTATTTCCAACACCTGCTCCTGGTACAATTCCTGTGTCTGATATTTGTATGGTAGAACTAATTCTATCAATACTTCTTGATGCTAATGCGTCTATAACAATTAAAAGTTTTGGTTTTGTATTATTCACAATTCCTTTTAATATTTCTACTGTTTCAATTCCTGTTGTTCCAAGTACTCCTGGTGAAATAGCACTAACTGGTCTTGTTCCTTCTTCTACATATTGAGGTAAGTATTTAATGATGTGTCTTGTAACATCAATTTCATTGATGACTTTTGGTCCTAATGCATCTGGTGTTACATAGATATTCCCTAAACCTACAATTAGAATTTCTCCTTGTTTATCTGTATGGGCATCTATGATGTTTTTTAATTCATTTGACAATGTTTCAGATGCTTTTTGGATTTCTTCTTCTCCTGCTATTTTTAATTTTTTTACATCAATTGTTACATAGTTTCCTTTTGGCTTTCCTATTGCTTGTTCTCCATTTTCATTTGTTATTTTTACTCTGGATACTTTTATGTTTTCATTAATATCTTCTTCTGTACTTTCAATTCCATCAATTTCTTGTAGTTTATTTACTTTTCTGTAAATATCTCTTCTTTCTAATGCTAAGTCTGTTCTAAAATTATACATGTTTTTCTCCTTACAAATACTTGTCATTTGTAGTATTTGTAAGATTGAGGTTATTTATTCAGTTATAAATAAAAAGCAATGTATTTAGGACTATTGTTTTGAATTTTATCAAAATTTTATCTAAATCTTACATCAAAATTATCTTTTCTCGTTAATATCTTTCCTTGATACATACAAGTAAATTCTCCTGCAAAATAATTGTCTCTTAGTGGCGTATCATATAGAATAATAATTTTTTCTTGAGAAATATATGAAGTTAAATTTATTATTTCATTTTCTTTATCAAGTACTTTCATGCTAGCATCTTCCATTTTTACAAAATTGTCTAGTCCAACTATTAAACCAATTTCATAACTATCAAAAACTAATTCATTAGAATCGCCGCAAGCAACAATCTGAGGAGTTTCATTATCAATTTTTAGAGTTGTTTCACCATAACTTCCATCATCACCTATAAATCTAAATGTATATTCTCCATTTTCATATAAATCATATTGATAGCAATAAGATTCAAATAATCCCACAAAAATTCTCATACTTTCATCTAGTTGTATGTTATCTGTTGAAAGCCAAAATAAATCTCCATTTGGTGCTATTAGCGTTCCTGAAATACCAATTTCTTCTAGCCACATAGAAGTTGGAAACATTAGTAACATTGATTCTGCTGAATCAAATCCTAATATTTCAGCCAATCCATCTAAACTATTAACTGGTGTATTAATTTCTCCACTTTCATTTACAAATTTATATACTTCTTCCATATTAGCAAAATTATTTCCTGATGTTGTATTTATAATTTGTAGAAAAAATTCTTCTTTTTCCTCTTCACTTTTTCCATGAAAAATATCACTTACTACTTGATAATCCTTAAATCCTACCCCTATTGTGTATGTTTCATACTTACTATTATAAAATAATTTAGCTACGAGTTCAATTGTATTTTCTTTATCCAATAGATTTATGTCTCCATTTCCATTGACTACATATTCTCTTTCACTTGGGAATGTCACTAAATACTTATCTCCTATTTTTTCTAATTCGCACCCTTCTGCATTCTCATTTAACTTTTCTCGAAAAGGCTCTTCTTCCAGATTCCCATACACATCTTCTCCAATTGCTTGTGTCGCTGATAAATTTAATACTTCTTTTTCTTCTGCAATTTCAGTATCTTCTTTAGCTTGTTGAGATTGTTTAATAATTCCATTTTCTCCTGTTAATACACCTATACTGATGGCAGCTAAAATTAACAATACGACTATTGTTACTACTAATGCAATTAAAGTTATTCCCTGTTTTTTTCTTAAGTTTAATTTTTTCATATTTTATCTTCCTTTCTCTTGTTGTGTGTATAAAATATTCTCAACAAGATTTTATACTAATTTTTTGTATTTATCAATCATTAAGTTACATACTTAATGATTGCATTATATCAATAAAGTGATTATTGTTCAAGAATTTTTTTATATTTTATAAAATTATTTGTTTTCTATATAAAAATTTAGGAAAGGTTAATACTATTTATAATAGTTAGGTATAAAAAAATAATTTTTCGTAAATTATGTAACTTAATGATTTATATATAAGAAAAAACCAGCATAGCTGGTTTTTTTATCAGTTTAAAATATTCCTACAATTTCTCCATTCTCATCAATATCAATAGATTCTGCTGCTGGAACTTTTGGTAATCCAGGCATTGTCATAATTTTTCCTGCAAGAACTACAATAAATCCAGCTCCTGCTTTCAATTCAACATCTCTTACATTAATTTCAAAAGGTTCTTTACATTCTAAGTTTTTAGGATCATCTGAGAATGAATATTGTGTTTTGGCAATACATACTGGTAAATTACCATATCCTAATTCTTCTATTTTCTCAATATTTTTTGTTGCTTCTTCTGTATATTTTACTGTTTTTGCCCCATAAATCTTCATAGCAACTTTATTGATTTTTTCTACGATGGCTTCATTTACATCATAGATGTATTCAAATTTTTCTTCTTTTTTTACAAGGTCTACTAATTGTTTAGCTATATCGATAGCACCTTCTCCACCTTTTGCCCAGCTTTCTACTAAACTTACTGGTATTTGTCTTTTTGCTAATTCGTTTTGTACAAATTCAATTTCTTTATCTGTATCTGATGTATATTTGTTGATGGCAACAATCACATTTAATCCAAATTTTCCTCTGATATTATCAACATGTTGATATAAATTGCCCATTCCATTTTCTAGACATGGCATGTTTTCTTCTAATATAGTTTCTTTTGGTGCGCCTCCATGATATTTTAATGCTTTTATGGTTGCTACACAAACGACTGCATCTGGTTTTAAATTGGCTTTTCTACATTTTATATCTAAGAATTTTTCTGCTCCTAAGTCTGCTCCAAATCCGGCTTCTGTAATGGTATAATCAGCAAGTCTCATTGCTGTTTTTGTGGCAATGACAGAATTACATCCATGCGCAATATTGGCAAAAGGTCCTCCATGTACAATGGCAGGTGTGTGTTCTAGTGTTTGTACTAAGTTTGGTTTTAATGCATCTTTTAAAAGTACAGCCATACTTCCTTCAGCCTTTAAATCTCTTGCATATACTGGTTCTCCCTTTTTGTTATATCCTATCACAATATTTCCTAATCTTCTTTTTAAATCTTCTATATCTGTTGCTAAACACAAAATGGCCATTACTTCAGATGCAACGGTTATATCAAAACTATCTTCTCTAGGAACAATTTTACTTTCTCCTGAAAGTCCTGTATTGACTTTTCTTAATTGTCTATCATTTAAGTCTAAACATCTTTTCCATACAACTTTTTCGATTCCTAGTTCATTTCCAAAATATATATGATTATCAATCATTGCAGATAATAAATTATTTGCTGCTGTTATGGCATGTATATCTCCTGTAAAATGTAAATTAATATCTTCCATTGGTGCGATTTGTGCATATCCTCCGCCAGCTGCACCACCTTTAATTCCAAATACAGGTCCAAGTGATGGCTCCCTTAAAGCAAGTACTGACATTTTTCCAATTTTCCTTAATCCATCAGCAATCGAAATAGATATTGTTGTTTTTCCTTCACCTAATGGTGTTGGACTAATTGCTGTAACTAATATTAATTTTCCTGTTTTATTTTTTTCTATTTTTTTTATTTTTTCATTAGATATTTTTGCTTTATAATTTCCATATAGCTCTAAGTCATCTTCATTTATATTTAGTTTTTTTCCTATGTCTTGTATTTTCTCTAACTTTACATTTTTAGCAATTTCTAAATCAGTCATTTTACTCACTCCTTACTTTTTATGCTAATAGTCCAACTGTTATTCCTATGATTGCTCCTACAATAACTTGTAGAGGTGTATGTCCCAAGACTTCTACCAATTTTTCTTGAACTTGAACATTTGATAATCCTGGTGTCTCTATTATTTTATTTAATAAAGACGCTTGTTTGCCTGCCGCTCTTCTCACTCCTGCAGCATCATACATGACTACCATTGCAAATATTAATGATAATGCAAATATGCTTGAATCAAATCCTTCATATTTTCCTATCATTGCTGTTAAACTTGTTACAACAGCAGTATGAGAACTTGGCATTCCTCCTGCTCCCATGATTCTTTTAAAATTGAATTTTTTTGTTTTTACTAAATCATATATTACTTTAAATGTTTGAACACAAATCCATATTAATAATGGCACATATATATATTTGTTCATAATTATTTTTTGAAAATCGTTCATTTCCCCTAATCCTCTCTTTTGTTGTCTATTGTTCTACATCAAATTTTTCTTCCTTTATTTCTCCATTATTTTCCAATAATATTGTTATTTTCTTTTCCGCATCTTCTAGTATATGATTGCATTGTTTTGCAAGCTTCATCCCTTCTTCAAATTTGCTGACGGATTCATCCAAATTTAAATTTCCATTTTCTAATTCTGTCACGATTTCTTCTAGTTTTTTCATTGATTCTTCAAAATTATCTTTACTCATCTTTTTCATTCCTTCCACATGATTTATGCTTAATAATATTCACTAATTTCCCATGTATCTATATTTACCTGATACCAAGAAATGGTTGTTGCATTACTACTAACAGCTATATAATATACATTGCCATCTTTTCTTTCTATACTGAATGTCACAGAATCATCTTCTCCCCATGTTTCTTTCGCAAGTTCAATTGCTCTTTCATCTGTTGTCTTCTCTGTATTTTCTTCATTTGCACTTTCCTCTTCTTCTATACCTATATAATCATCATTGGATTCTACTGGAGTACTTTCTTCCTCATTTTCTTTTACAACTGTATTATTCGTCGTATTTGTTTCATTTGTGGTTATTGTATTTGTTGTATTTTCTTCTTTTTGAGAATTAATGATTTGATTATAAGTTATCCATACAATAATCCCTATTAATGCAATGACTGCTACTATGATAATTCCTGTTAATAAATTTTGGGTTTTTTTCATAATTTTCCTCCTATTTTTGCTCTAGTATTTTTGCCATTTTTTCTCCATCAAAAAATCTAATCTTTATTTCATCATCAAAATGTAATTGTTTTACACTTTTTACAATTTCATTGTCTTTTTCCACTAATGAATATCCTCTTGTTAGCGTTTTTAGAGGACTCATCGTATCTAATTTTGTGGTTAATGCGATATATTGATTGATTTTATCTTTTTGTATATTTCTCATTTTTATTTCCAATCTTTTTATAAAACTATCAATCATTACATATTCATCTTTCATTTTTCTTGTTGGATCAGTAAATGCTCTTGATCTCATACATTTTTCATATCGTAATCTCATCAATTCTATTTTCTTTTTCAATGCCATTCTATATCTGTTCTGATATTGATTAATTTTTTGTCTTAGTTCATATACATCTGGCACAGCAAGTTCTGCTGCTGCAGATGGAGTAGGTGCTCTTAAATCTGCCACAAAATCTGCAATCGTAAAATCTGTTTCATGTCCTACTGCAGATATGATTGGTAGTTCTGAATCATATATAGCTCTTGCAACAATTTCTTCGTTAAATGGCCATATATCTTCTAAAGATCCTCCACCTCTTCCGATGATGATTACATCTGCTAGTTTTTTATCATTCATGATTTTAATTTTTTCTGCAATTTGCTCTGCAGCACCTGGTCCTTGAACAGGCACTGGTAATAATCTTATATATACATTTGGATTTCTTCTCGTAGATACATTAATGATATCTCTTATAACGGCTCCTGTTTGAGATGTTAAAACGCCAACAACTTTTGGATATAATGGTATTTGTTTTTTATGAGATGTGTCAAATAATCCTTCTTTTTCTAATTTTGCTTTTAATTGTTCAAATTTTTCATGTAAATCACCAATTCCATCTTCTATCATATTTTTTACATAAATTTGATACACTCCGTCTCTTTCAAAAACCGAAACAGAACCAAAAACCATTACTTTCATTCCATCTTTGGGTTTAAAAGCTAATTTTTCTGCATAACTTTTAAACATGATACATTTTATTAACGAATTCTCGTCTTTTAATGTAAAATATAGATGTCCTGTGTAATGGTTCTTGAAATTGGAGATTTCCCCTTTGACCAATATTGCATTTAAGTTTTCATCTTCATCAAATCTATCTTTTAGATATTTGTTCAATTGTGTAACTGTGACTGCATTATATTTCATTTGTTAATCTCCTATTACATTTCTTTTACAATACTTGCTAGTATTCCATTTATGAAATTTTTAGATGTTTCTTCCCCATATTTTTTAGCTAATTCTAAAACTTCATTTATTGCTACTTTATATGGTATTTCTTTATATTTTATTTCATATATTGCAAGTTTTAATAGACTTAAATCTATTTTTGAAATTCTTTCTATTTTCCAATCAGCTTTTAGATTTTTTTCTATTAATTCTTTGATTTCTACATTATGTGCTTTTATACCATTTACTACATCTTTTATGTATTTTTTTGCTTCATCTTCATTTATTTCATTGCATTCTTCATATAGTTTAATTTGTTCATCAAAGTCATTCGTTTTTTGAATTTCTAAACTATATATCAGTCTAAATGTTAATTCTCTAATTGCTGATCTTTTCATATTTCCCACCTTTATAATCTATCAATAAAATTTTTTAATTTTTCTTTTACATCATATTTATTTTGTTGAACATAATTTCCAATAACAGCTCCTATATAAATCAGTACTATAGCAATTATCAATTTATATAATCTTGTACACAATATTAATATTGCTATAATGATTCCTATAATTGCCCCTCTATGTTGTGTTACAAAATTTTTAAAACTATCCATTTTTCTCATCCTATTCTTTTATATTTTTACTTCCTTGTAAATTTACAATTTTTACATTTACTTCTTGTACATCTAAATCAGAAATCTTTTTGATTTCTTCTTTTACTTTTGTTTGTATATTACTTGCTAAATCTTTTATGACTACATTTTCAGTAACAACTAGCAATAATGTTATGATGATATGATTTTCACTGTTGACATCAATCTTTGTATTACATTCTTTTACATTTTCAAAACCTGATACCGCATTTTTTACCATATTATCAATAGAGTCTTTTGATATCATTAATTCTCCATTTTCATTCTTTAACAATATTCCTTGTGAGTCTTTTATTTTTTCTCTTGAACTTTCATCAAAGAATATACATTTTATTGATAGTAATATAAATAAAACACATACTGCTAATGTAATTTTAGATGCTATAGCTCCTGTTAATAAAGCATTTATCATATTTCCAACCGTATCAAAATCTAACCAATTAAAAATTAATAAACTTACTATTATTGCTATTATTAATATTATGTATGAATATACAACTAATGCAAATCTTTCTAAAAATTTCATTTTTTATTCTCCATTCTTAAAACTTAAACTTCTTTATCTGTTCCTTTATCGTCATCATCATCTTTTTCTGTTTTTACACCTTGTATGTGTACATTAACTTCTGCAACTTTTAAACCTGTCATATTTTCTACTGATTTTTTTACTCGATTTTGTATTTCAAATGCAACATCTGGTATTCTTATACCATATTCAACAATTATATTAACATCGATTCTTACTTCTTTCTCATCAGCTTCTACTTTTATACCTTTTGATAAGTTTTTCTTTCCACTTAATACTTCTGTGATTCCTCCAGCAAATCCTCCAGACATGCTTGCTACTCCTGGAACTTCTGATACTGCTACACCTGCAATTACTGCAACTACATCATTAGCAATTTTGATTCCATCATTTGCTCCTTCTTGGTTTTCTGTGATTTCTAATATTTCTTCATTGTTTTCCTTTTTATTTTCTTCCATTTTCTTTTCCTCCTTATTTTTATTTTTGACATTTGTCCTTATTAGTATATCAATATTTTTTTCATTTTACAACTACTTTAATGAATTTTTAATTTTTTCGTAATCATTATTTTTACTATTTCTTCTAATGTACCTATTGTCTTTTCTCCAGTTAGGCTATTTTCAATTTCAATAATTTCTCCTTCAGTTTTGTCTCCTAATACTGCAATATAAGGTGTTCCTAATATTTTTACATCTTTTATTTTTGCTCCAATTGTTATATTTTCCCTATCATCTATGATTGCACCAATACCTAATTCTTTTAATCTCTTGTAAAGTTTTTCTGCTAACTCCTTTTTTTCTTCATTTTCAAGTTTTGGTATGATTTGAAGCATATATGGTGCAATCGTTTCTGGTAGAACAAATCCACATGGTTCTCCTTTTGAATTTTTTACTAAGTATTGTTCATACAGTGCTGCTAGAGTTCTACTAACACCTATTCCATAACATCCCATATAATATAATTCTTCTTTTCCATCTTGATTGATATATTTTCCATTCATCATTTCTGAATATCTCGTTCCTAATTGGAAGATATGGCCTAATTCCATTGTTCTTATTTCTTTATATCCAGATATATCTTCTATTCCATATTCTTGTTGCAAATATTCTTTGTAATCTTCTCTTTCTAATATTTCTGTATTTAAACCAATTCCTGTTTCTTCATTATATAAGATTTTATCTTCTCCTTGTTCTGAGATTAGCATAAATTCTTCTGATTTTTTTCCTCCCATTGCTCCATTGTCTGCAACAATTGGTATTACTTTTAATCCGATTTTTTCAAAAATCTCTAAAAAAGCTTTTCTAATATTTTCATAAGATTTTTCCATTCCATCTGCATCTTTATCAAAACTATATGCATCTAACATTGGAAAAGCTTTTCCTCTTAATAAATATCCCCTTGTTCTAATTTCATTTCTATATTTTTCTCCAATTTGGTAAAAGGTTACAGGTAAATTTTTGTATGATTTTAATTTTTCTCTTACAAATTCCACCATTGCCTCTTCGCCTGTTGGAGCTAGACAAAATGTTCCTTTATTAGATTCTGTTATTAACATTGTTCCATCCTGGATGTAATGATCATATCTTCCAGAATTTTTCCATATAGTGTCTGGCTGTAATGTTGGTAACAATACTTCCATACATCCATAGTCATTTAAAGTATCAACAATGATTTTTTCTATGTTTCTTCTTACTAATAATGGTATTGTGTTATACCCAAATAATCCAGCACCATATTGTACTAATTGTCCAGTCTGTAATAATATACTTTGTCCTGGATACATTTCATCAATATTATTTAATTTTGTACTTCCCATTCCTGTTTGTGATAATTTCATATTATAATTCCTCCTCTTAATTGTTCTCACTATTTTCCAGATTCTTTTCTTCTGGATTTTCTTGTATCAATTCATCTATTACGATTTGTCTATTGGCATCTAATTTATATTTCGGCAATTCTGGTAAATTTGCTAATGTTTCATATCCAAACATCTTTAAAAATTCTGATGTTGTTTTATAGGTGGTCGGTTTACCCGGCAAGTCTGCTTTTCCAGCATCTTCTATTAACCCATAATCTAATAATTTGTAGATAGTTCCATCACTATTTACACCTCTTATTGCTTCGATTTCAGCTCTTGTTGCTCTTTGATTATAGGCGATAATTGCTAGCGTTTCTAATGCCGCTGTTGATAAATTCGGTTTTGCTCTTTTATCTAAAATTGGATATATGTATTCATAGCATTCTTTTTGGGTACATAATTGATATCCATTATCCACTTTTATCAATTCTATGCCTCTTGTTTTATATTCTTCTTGCATACTTTTTACGATTTTTTCTATTTGCTCTTTATCTATTTCTAATGCTAATCTCAATTCTTCGATGGTAACAATTCTTCCTGTTGCAAACAAAATTGCTTCAATGATTGCTTTTATTTCTTGTATTTCCATTTTAATTCCTACTTTTCTTTTATTTTAATGGTTCTATTTTCTCATGTTTTTGGCTTAATGTCAAGGTTTTCAAGCTTAAAAATCACTTAAAAATTATAATAACAACTCACTACTTATTTAAAATAATTTTTTTAAATGTTGATATATGAATATTTTGTAGTCAAAGACCCATAGGAAGGCCCCAGCTATGTTTTTGACAAAAAATATTCATATATCAACAGTAAAAACACATTTATGAAAAAAAGCAATGAATTGTAGCAAATCTTTAAACCTTCATAATCAATTTCTTGATTTTTCTTTACATTTTTTTGTTTTTATGGTAATATGAAAAAAAGTTTATAAGGAGTGTCGTTTATGTCAGAAGATAAGAAAAAAGATATTGAAATTATCAATGGTGATGGAACAAATTTGGTGATTTCACCTGTTTATGAGCACATAAATGCTGCTAAACCAAAAAGTAAAGATAAAAACCCAAAAAATATTATTGTTCCCGATGGAAAGAAACATACAAAAAAGGTCAAAAAAAATTAAGCCTATCTCTATATAGAGATAGGTTATTTTGTATAGAATATTAACTAATCATTTGTTCCACTATTTTTTCTAATAATAATACACTTGAACATAGATTTTAATTTATTTATAAAAAAACCGCACATTTCTGTGCAGTTTCATCATATATTTATACATTTTTATAATTATCCATTTACTAAATCTTTTAATGCTTTACCAGCTTTGAATACTGGAGCTTTAGATGCAGGTATTTTGATTTCTTCTTTAGTTTGTGGGTTTCTACCTTTTCTAGCTGCTCTTTTTCTTACTTCAAAAGATCCAAATCCAACTA
>CALXUT010000049.1 GCA_944391755.1 uncultured Clostridia bacterium | reverse complement strand
ATTGTAACAAGTCTAGAAAGAGAAACTTTGAATTTAGAACGTTCCTCAATTAAACGAAATCTATGTCTAACTAGTGACTTTAACTCAGAAATATGGTAAGATAAATTAGAGTAGGGCTTTAAGTTATCTGTGATAAGCATTGTAGCAATAAAACGAGAATCTAACTTATCTGTTTTAGTCTTTCTAAGGCTTTGACCTTTTCTGAAAAGATTAGTTTGTAGTGGATTAATGACGAAGACATTAAATCCTTTAGATGTCAGAAAGTTAAGGAGATTATTGCTGTAGTGACCAGTAGCTTCAAGTCCTACTTTAATATTATCAAAACTTTCATCAAATTGAGAAATAGAATTGAAGAACAAATTAAATCCATTAACATTATTCTGAAAAATAAAGTTTTCAATTAAGATTTCTCCATCAGAGTTCATTGCAAAGCAATCATGTTTATCCTTTGCAACATCGATACCAACATAAATCATAACGATTACTCCTTTTAAAATAAATTTAGACAATGTGATCCACAAAATGTTTGTTGAATGTAGCCTCGTTCTAAATAAAACGTCATGCGTTATCTAACTAATTAACAATTTAACAAACATCTGTGGTTGGAGCCTTAAGAAAATCGTCAAGCGATAGAGAAAAACACCAATCCACAGAGTCTATATAGATATTATATAAAATTTTAAAAAATAAAAAAATATATAATGGACTATATGTTCATTATACGAGGAGAAAAATATGGATACTGTAAAAAGATTTGTAAAGTATGCAATATTGTTAATATTATTTTGGATTATATCTGATATATTAATAAATGTAGGAATAGATTCAATGTATAAAGATATGAATCAAAAAGGGAATATTCCAGAAGGAATCCAGGTAGTAGAAGTACAATCAACAAAGGTGAATGGAAGAATAAAATTAACTGCAGAAGGTGAAAATTTAAGTGGTAAGTTCATAAAAGTGGATTTATATTCAGATATAGATAATCATTTAGGAACACAGTATTTAGAGATAGGAAATTTAGCTGAAAATGAAATAAAAAATATAGAAACCTATTTTAAAATATCTGAAACAAAATCTTATGAAATTTCTGTAGTTGATGAAGCAGGAGAAAGCACAGAAGGGTTTATGGATACGGCAATGACAGCCATGACAGTGTTGGTACTTGTCATAAAATTTTTATTTATATAATAGTATAGATAAAAACACACATTTCATAACTATCATTTGAAATGTGTGTTTATTTGTTATAAATTCAAATTTTGAGGATTCACATTAAGTGTTTTGTTATTTGTAAAGATAACCATACCAGGTTTTGCACCATTAGGTTTTTTCACAAATTTAACAAAACAATAATCTACTGGAACATTTGAAGAAACATTTGCTTTACTATGTTTTGCTGCAATTTGAGCACATTTTACTAAAATATCATCAGTTATGGAATCATTAGCTTTTAAAATCACATGACTTCCATGAATATCTTTTGTATGAAACCAAAGATCCTCTTTTTTGGCAAAAGTGAAAGTAAGCCAATCATTTTCTCTATTATTTCGGCCAACATAAATTTTACATCCATCAATTTCATATTCTATTGGTGAAAAAGAATGATTCTTTTTATTTTTAGAAACTTTTTGCTTTTTTTCTTTCTTTTTAACTCTTTCTTTAAAAACAACATTTTCACTAATTTCTTCAAAAATAGATTGAACATCTTCTAAACTAGAACAATTTTCTAATTCATAAACAATACTTTCAATATAATTTAGTTCAGATTCTGTATCAATTTTTTGTTTAGATACAATCTGGTAAGCATTTTTTAATTTAGCATATTTTTTAAAATATCTTTTAGCATTCATTTGTGGAGAATATTTCATATCTAATGGAATTGTTATAAGAGAATTGTTATCATAATAATTTTCTAATTGTATACTATCAATATGTTTATCATTCAAACGATAAAGATTAGAAGTGATTAGTTCTCCATATAATCGATATGTTTCCATGTTATCACATTCTTTTAATTTTTCATTTATATTTAGCAAACGATTATTATACTTTTTCAAAATATCTAAAATTAATTTTAAAATGCTGTTTCTATAATTTGTAAAAGTTTCAACAGTCTCTCTTTCAAAATAAAAATCATCAATAAAAAAATTTAAAGAGTATTTTTCACTATTTGAATTACCTATAACTAAAGCATAATCTGAAACCTTATCATCTTTATATATGTTTTCGAAATACAATCTGTCAGGATGATTTATGATGTCTAAAAAGTAATTATAAAGTTTTTGTAGATCCTCTTTACAGTTAGCGTTTATTTCACATTTTTTTATAGACATTTCTACAAAAGATTTACTGAAACCAGTAAATTGGTTAGAAATGATTTTAGATAAATCACCATCCATGTTTAAAATTTTGTTATAAAAATCTTCAAAATTCTTTAAAGCTGTAAAATCAAATTTATCCGAAGTTGGTAATGTGTAATTTTGAGATGGTAATATATTTCTATATGAATGATTTGAAGAATCAAGATGTCTTAATGCATCAATAATTACATTTTTTTTATCTGCTAAAATGATATTACTATGTTTTCCCATAAGTTCAACAATTAATGTTTTTTTCTCGATTTCATTAAATTCGTTTAATGTTTCAATTTCTATATTGACAAGCCTTTCTAAGCCTAACATAGTGATATTAGAAATTCTTCCGCCAATTAGATGTTTTCTAAGAAGCATACAAAAATTAGGGGCGACAAGTGGATTTATTCTAGAATGTGTTGTTAAATTCATTCTACAATTATGAGAATCTACACAAAGTGTTAATGCAAAATGTTTTCCTTGAGCATATAGACCAAGTATTATTGTATTTTTATCAGGTTCATGTATTTTATCTATTTTACTTCCTATAATATCTTTTAGTTCTGTAACAATTGATTTTGTTACGATTCCGTCAAATGCCATAAAATCATCTCCTTAAGTAGTAATATAATAACATAAATTTAAGCTATTGTAAATAATCTAAAGGATTTACATAAGTTTCATTAGCTCTGAATCCTAAATGTAGATGACAACCTGTTGTGGCACCATTTGTGGGTCTTCCGAGAGAATCGGTATAAGTATTTCCAGGAACTCCATATACATATTTTGGACCAACCTGTCCAATAATTTGTCCTTGGGTAATAGAATCTCCTTCTGAAACAATATAATTTGGTGAAACATGGCAATAGGTAATTTTTAAAGTATCATCAACAGAAAGAGTAATCGTATAGCCTCCTCCACCAAGAAAACCAGTAAAAGTAATGATACCATTACAAGTTGCTATTAAATCGGTGCCTTCTGGAGCTGGGATGTCAACACCTTTATGATATGTTGATGCACCACTTGTGGGAGCATTTCTTTTTCCAAAATAGGAGGAGATAGAAGTATAACCTGGGATGGGCCATGCAAAATTTTGATTTCCATAAAAAATAAGTTCACCAAAATTGTTCTGAGCGCTTATGTCGGTTGCTGTAATTGTTGGAATAAAAAAGATACAAAATAAAATGGTAAAGAGTATTAATTTAAAAATGCTGTTATTGATAAAATCACCTCCCAAAATTAAGAAAAAGAGTTATTAAAAAATCTGATTGGCAACAAACAAAAAAGAAGTCTAGAAAATCTAAACTTCTTTTTTATGGCAGGGGTAGTAGGATTCGAACCCACACAGGCGGTTTTGGAGACCGATGTGCTACCATTGACACTATACCCCTAAATTAATTACTATATTATATTAACATATAAATTCAATTTTGACAAGTGATTTAAAAAAATACTTTTAAAATTATATATTTATCAATGAGTAAAAAAACTGGAAAATTAAAAATATATATGCTATAATACCAGAAGAAAGGAGTAGAAGACCTTTGATGGGTATGAAGGTTAATACTTTAAACCTTCAGATTTAGAATTAAATAGGAGGCTCAAAAGTATGGAGAATAAAATTCGGCTTGAGTACATAATGGCAAAAAAGAAATATATTGGAGTGATTGACCGTGAAGAATTCAGGAAAAACATGCAGTATCTGAAAGATGCTTTTCCTGATAACAATGAAATAGCAACAAAACTATTGTCGCTAATTCCCGAAATACTATTAATCAGAATTAATCAGGATGTAAATGATACCCAAGATGTGCCATGTATTTGGTATGAAACATTAAGTGGGCAAAATATGCTTAAAATTCTTAGATATCATAGTATTATCTGGGGATTTTTGAATCATTATTGCTATGATGCTATGAAGTAAATTCTCTGATGCAAGAGGCTTAAAATGTGTTTTTTAAGTCTCTTGTATATATAAAATTAATGCAAAAGTAATGTTATAGATAAAAACAGTTGACAAATAAAAAGAAAAAGAATATAATGTAAAAAATTTAATATTTACGATGAAAAAGAAAAATTATGAAACAATTATTGATAGAGAGCTGGTAAATGGTGGAATACTAGTAATAATATTCATAAGGGGAGCTTTGGAGTAAAATAAAATGAAGGTGCTTAAAACGAATGTTTTAAGAATTAGGGTGGAAACGCGGAAATAAAAACTTTCGTCCCTAGCAGTAAATGCTAGGTATGAAAGTTTTTTTGATATTAAAAAGCATACTTTAGCAACAAAAATTATTAAGTAAGTGTAACAAGGAGGTAATTTAAATGGTAAAATCAATGGACACAATTGTAAATTTGTGCAAAGCAAGAGGATATATCTATCCAGGTTCAGAAATTTATGGAGGTTTAGCAAATACATGGGATTATGGACCTCTTGGAGTAGAACTAAAAAATAACATAAAAGCATTATGGAGAAAAAAATTTATACAAGAAAGTAAATACAATGTAGGCTTAGATGCAGCAATATTAATGAATCCTACAACATGGGTTGCATCAGGACATGTAGGTGGATTCTCAGATCCATTAATAGACTGTAAGGAATGTAAAACAAGACATAGAGCAGATAAACTAATAGAAGAATGGGCTCATGAAAATGGAAAAGATATGGTAGCAGACGGTATGACAGATGAGCAAATGATAAAATTCATGGATGATAACCATATATGTTGCCCAAATTGTGGTAAACACAATTTTACAGGAATACGCCAATTCAATTTAATGTTTAAAACATTTCAAGGTGTAACAGAAGATGCAAAAGCAGAAATCTATTTAAGACCAGAAACAGCACAAGGAATATTTGTAAATTTTAAAAATGTAATGAGAACAACAAGAAGAAAATTACCTATGGGAATTGCACAAATCGGAAAAGCATTTAGAAATGAAATAACACCTGGAAATTTTACATTTAGAACAAGAGAGTTTGAACAAATGGAATTAGAATTTTTCTGCAAACCAGGAACAGATTTAGAATGGCATGAATACTGGAAACAATTCTGTAAAGAATGGCTTTTAGGATTAGGAATGAAAGAAGAAAATATTAGATTAAGAGATCATTCTAAAGAAGAATTATCACACTATAGTAATGCAACAACAGATATAGAATTTGCCTTTCCATTTGGATGGGGAGAACTATGGGGAATTGCCGATAGAACAGATTTTGATTTAAAGAGTCATATGAAAGTATCAAAAGAAGATTTTACTTATACAGACACGGAAACAAACGAAAAATATGTACCATATTGTATAGAACCATCATTAGGTGCAGATAGGGTTGCTTTAGCATTTTTATGCAATAGTTATGAGGAAGAAGAAATTGGAGAAGGAGATACAAGAGTAGTTTTACACTTACATCCAGCATTAGCTCCTTATAAAGTAGCAGTATTACCTTTATCAAAAAAATTATCAGAAAAAGCAGAAGATGTATATCATAAATTATCAAAGAAATTTATGTGTGAATATGATGAAACAGGTTCTATAGGAAAGCGTTATAGAAGAGAAGATGAGATAGGAACACCATATTGTGTAACAATAGATTTTGATACATTAAATGATGAAACCGTAACCATCAGAGACAGAGATACAATGGAGCAAATAAGAGTAAAAATAGATGAATTAGAAGATTGGATATCAAATAAAATAGAATTCTAAAGAAAAAGAGAGGAAAAAACAAAATGGAAAATAAAAAAACAATAATAGGAATCATAATTGTAGTAATTTTAATAGTTGCATTAGCCGTCACATCTTATTTATTTAATGATTTTAATCAAACACAATTAAATTTGCTAACAGAAGAAGCGAATGCCATTTTAGAAACAGATATATTAACAGATGGACTAAATTCAGAAATAAAAACACAAAGAAATTACGCAGTAGTTGAAAAAGCGATAAAAGAATATTTAGTAAAATTTGAGAATATATATTCTAATATGGAAGAAATGAATCAACAAATAAATCCTAATGACATTTTTTCAGCACAAAATATTGTAGATGGATCATTTGAAACAATAGATACGATAATAGCGGATTATAGAGAAAAAGGCGAAAGTTTTGATGGGGAATATCAAGAATTAATAAATGAAGAAAATATATTGGATAATATTAAAGAAAAAAATATAAAACAGAGGACAGAGTATTATATAAATTTATATAATACAATTATGCTTAGTGATGGAATGAAAGAAAAATACCAAGCAATCAAAAATGAAATTCAATCTAAGAAATATGAATTGAATTATAAACTTGACAAATTGGAAGATATAAAAGAATTTTTAGAAGAAAATCAAAGATATTGGTCAATAAAAAATGATAAAATTCAATTTAGTAATATAAATAAAATGACAGAATACTATAATTTACTAAATAATTTACAAGATTAACAAGTAAATGGAAGGAAGGTACAATTAAATGAGAAAATATTTTGGAACAGATGGGATAAGAAGAATAGCAAATACAGAATTATCTCCAGAATTAGTGTATAGAGTTGCAAAAGCAGGTGCATATGTGTTATCAAAGCATACAGATAAATCACCAACAATATTAATAGGAAGAGATACAAGACTTTCAGGTACATTAATTGAAAGTGCAATGGTTGCAGGATTTTTAAGTTATGGAGCAAATGTAAAATTATTAGGAGTTATGCCAACACCAGCTGTAGCATATCTAACAAGAAAGTTACAAGCAGATGCAAGTGTTGTTATTTCTGCATCACATAATACATTTGAATTCAATGGAATAAAATATTTTAGCAATAAAGGAATGAAGATACCTGATGAAATAGAAGAAGAAATAGAAGAAGTGATGGATTCTGGAAAATTAGATGAGTTATCAGCAGTAAAAGATAAAATAGGAGTGTCAGAAATTAGAACAGATTTATTAAATGAATATATTTATTTCTTTAGAAAAAACTTTGAAGATAATATAGAAAAATATGATAAAGAAAATTTTAAAGTTGCTATAGATACTGCAAACGGAGCAACATACGAGGTTGCAGATAAAGTATTTACAGCATTAGGAATTGAACATGTAATTTTAAATAATACACCAGATGGTATAAATATTAACGAAAATTGTGGTTCAACTCATTTACAAATGTTAAAAGAATATGTAGTGAAAAACAAGATGAGTTTAGGAATAGCTTATGATGGTGATGGAGATAGATGTCTAGCTGTAGATGAAAATGGTGAAGAATTAGATGGAGATAAACTACTAGCAATTATTGCAGAATATTTAAAAAATAAAGGTCAATTATCTAAAGATACAATAGTCGCAACAGTCATGAGTAATTTAGGATTAAATAAATATGTAGAGAAAAATCATATGAAGTTAATGCAAACAAAAGTTGGAGATAGATATGTATTAGAAGAAATGTTAAAAAATGGTTATAATTTGGGAGGAGAACAATCTGGTCATGTCATATTATTAGATTATAATCCTACAGGTGATGGAATTTTAACTTCATTAATGTTAATACAATCTATGCTAGAAAGTAATAAAACAGCTTCTGAATTAGGAAATTTCGTGCAAAAATATCCTCAAGTATTAATCAATGCAAAAGTATCATCAGATAAAAAATACGATTATGAAAAGAATCCTGAAATAAAAGAAGCAATTGAAAAATTAGAAGAAGAATTTTCTGGAAATGGTAGAGTCTTAATAAGACCATCAGGTACGGAACCACTTGTTAGAGTTATGATAGAGGGGCAAGATAAAAAAGTTATAGAAGAAAAAGCAAGAAAAATCGCAAATTTAATCGAAAAAAATTGTAAATAATACTTGATTATAATAAAATTTAGTGTTAAGATAATATTATACACAAAGAGAAGAACTTTATGGAAAAACAAAGGAGGAATAAACATGTTTATCTTAGATATAACAAATGTTGTTACATTGTTATTATTATTAATAGTTACAGTATTATTAATATTTCTAGGTCATGAATTAAAGAAAAGTTATATAACAGCAATACCTCTATTTGCATTTTTAGCTTTATTAGTATCTCATGTAGTGCAATTAATGACATTATCAGCAGAATACAGTGATATGTCTTCAAAATTAACATGGTGTATTGTTTTAGATTTTGCTTTTATATTTATTTCATTCTTGTCATATCTATGGATTGATGATATTGAAGCTAAAAGAACAAATAAAAAGAGTATTGATGACAGTTTAGAATGGTTCTGGAAAGAAGTTTAATAAACGATAAAGGGTCTTATTATAAGACTCTTTTATTTTGTTACAATGAAAAAATTATAGGCTTTTGAATTTAATATTATTTTATTTCAAGTAGATATATGAATATTTCTTGGCAAAAACATAGCTGGGGTCTTCCTATGGGTCTTTGCCCTCGAAATATTCATATATTTACTTGAAATATTTTAATTGATTTTTAAACGAAAAGATGTTAAAATAAGCATATATGAAATTATAAAAGAGAAGAGGGAGTTTAAAGTGGGATTTTTTGATAAATTAAAACAAGGATTAACCAAAACAAAAGAGTCAATAAATGAAAAGATAAATGATGTATTTAGCAATTTTAGAAAAGTAGATGAAGAGTTTCTAGAAGAATTAGAAGAAGTTCTTATCATGTCAGATATAGGAATAGACACATCTACAAAGATAATATCAAATTTGAGAGAAAGAATAAAAAAAGAAAAAATTGAAGATGAAGAACAAGTAAAAGAAGCATTAAGAGAAGAAATTCAAAAAATATTAGAAATATCTGATAATTCTTTGAAACTAGAAACAAAGCCATCAGTCATATTGGTTATCGGTGTGAATGGAGTTGGAAAAACAACATCTATAGGAAAAATGGCAGCAAGATTGGCTAGGGATGGAAAGAAAGTAGTTGTCGCAGCAGCAGATACGTTTAGAGCAGCAGCAGTAGAACAATTAGAAATATGGGCTAAAAGAGCAGGTGCAGAAATTGTAAAAAGAGAAGAAGGAATTGATCCTGCTTCAGTAGTGTATGATGCAATAGAAAAAACGAGAGAATTAGGAGCAGATGTGTTAATATGTGATACAGCGGGAAGATTACATAACAAAAAATATTTGATGGATGAATTAAACAAAATTCAAAAAGTAATCAATAAAGATATGCCAGAAGCCTCTAAAGAAGTATTATTAGTAATTGACGCAGGAACTGGACAAAACGCAATATCTCAAGTAAAAGCATTTAAAGAACAAGCAGATATCACAGGAATTATACTTACGAAATTAGATGGAACTGCAAAAGGTGGAGCTGTTATAGGAATTGTTGAAGAAAATAGAATTCCAGTCAAATTTATCGGAGTGGGAGAACAAATTGATGACATGGAGATATTTGATTCAAAAGATTTTGCTAAAGCTATCATATAGGTTACATAAATTGACAATATTGCTAAAAAGTTATATAATAATTGGGGATTGTATAAATGGAGGCGATTATGGAGAAGAAAAAATTCAAATTGAGTAATAAAGTAAAATCTATACTTGTAATAGCATTTATTGTAATATATTTAGTTATTACTTATATATCATTAAGAGGGCAATATTTAGAGTATGCAGAATTAGGAGAACAATATGTAGAAGTGTTTTATACAAATATAAAATATAAATATTCTATAATGGGTATAAGTTTTGTACTTCTTTTCATACTTATCCTTTTGACAAATTTGGGAATCAAAAAAGGATTAAAACCTTTTTTCGAGCAAGAAAAAAAAGAGATGCCTAAATTACCTAATAAATCTCTAGCTTTAATTATTGCAGCAATTGCAAGTGTCATATTGTCGAATGTATTGTTAGAAAAGGTATTACTATTTGCAAGTAATGTATCTTTTGAGAAAACAGATATCATATTTAATTTGGATATATCCTATTATATGTTTATAAAACCATTAATCGAAACAATTTTAAACTTTATCATACAAATCATTATAGGAATTAGTATCTATATGGCTGGATATTATATATTAGTATTTAATTTCTGCTTTGATGCTATAGACAGAACTTTATTAAAAAATAGTAAATTAATAAAAAATTTGTTAAGAAATGCATTTATTCTCGCAATCGCATTTGCTATTTTGATGGTAATAAAAGTTCAAGATATTGTATTAGGAAAATTTTTAACTTTAAGTAATGAAACGGAATTGACTGGAGCGGGATTTATAGAATCAACAGTACAATTATGGGGATATGTAATATTTGCATTCGTTATCATAATTGCAGTTGGATTAGCAATAAAATATTTTAAAAAGAGTGAAAATAAAAAAATAATGATTTCATTATTATCTATACCAACATATTTGGTAGTATTGTTTATTGTGATGGTATCTACTGATTTAATATTTGTTAATAGGAATGAATATGATAAGGAAAGAAGATTTATTGAAGCAAATATTGAGTTTACCAAAAATGCATATGGAATAGATGCTGAAGAAACAAATATACAGTATTCAGGAACAATAACAGAACAAGAAATAAAAGATAATCAAGAAGTAATTGATAATATTACTTTAGTAAATCAAAATTTAGTATTAAAAAGTTTGCAAGATACACAAACAGATTCTGGATATTATACTTTTAGAAATGCTACAATTGCAAAATATGATATCAATGGAAAGCCACAATTAGTATATGTTGCTCCAAGGGAAATTGAGAATCAAAGTATTTCCTATAATAATAAAACATATGAATATACACATGGAATTGGACAAATAGTGGCATCAGCAACAGATGTGACAGAAGATGGTAATGTACAATATATTCAAAATGATATTGAAGGTTCAGATAATGTTTATGAAATAACAGAACCAAGAATATATTATGGAGTAGAAACAAATAGTACAGTTGTTACAAATACAAAAAATAAGACAGAATATGATTATACAGATAATGATGGAATAGAACATGTTTACAATTATAATGGTGATTCTGGAATCCAAGTAGGATTTTTGGATAGGTTAATTTTAGCAATACATCAAAAAGATATTAAATTAGCTTTTTCAACAACAGTATCAAATGAAAGTAAAATATTGACAAATAGAAATGTTATAGAAAGGGCTAAAACGGTTTTACCATATTTATTATATGACGAAAATCCATATACAGTAATTAGTGATGGCCAAATTTATTGGGTAATTGATGGATATACAGTTTCAGACAAATATCCATATTCAACATATAGTGAAATTGTATATGAAGAACAAAAACAAGAAATAAACTATATAAGAAATTCTGTGAAAGTGCTTGTAAATGCTTATAATGGAGATATTACATTCTATATTACAGATAGAACAGATCCTATTATAATGGCATATTTAAAACTTTATCCAACGATATTTTCTGATTATACAGGTGAAGAAATACCAGAAGATATAAAACAACAATTAAAATATCCGGAATTTTTATATAATATACAAGCAGAAATGCTAACAGTGTATCATAATGTGAAAGCAGATGTTTTATATAGAAATAACGATATTTGGGCATTTCCAGCATATGGAACATCTTCTTCAAAAACATCAACATTACAGCCATATTATGCTATCATAAGAGAGCCAAATAGTGAAAATACAGAATTTGGACTAGTTCAGATGTATACGCAAAATGGAAAATCAAATATTATATCTTATTTGATAGGAAGTTGTGATGGAACAGAAAATAAATTGAAGATTTATAAATATCCATCAGATAGCAACATTTTAGGACCTATACAATTAGATAATCAGATAGAGCAAGATGAAACGATTTCTAGTGAACTAGAATTAATAAATGTAACAGGAAGCAGATTAACCAAAGAAATGAAAATTATACCAGTCAATAATACAGTATTATATGTAGAAACAATCTATCAAACAATGTCAAATGAATTAAACACACCAACAACATTAGAAAAGGTAATTGTTGCTTCTGGAACAAAAGTTGCAATAGGAGATACATTAGATGAGGCAATATCAAATCTTTCATCACAATCAGCAGTTAATATTGATATTAATACAACAGAAGATGTTGAAGGTCTGATAAAAGCAATAATAGATGCTAATAACAATTTAAAACAATCTAGTGATAGTAATGACTGGGAAATGATAGGTTCAGACATTAAAAATCTTCAAGAATTAATTGATTCTCTAGAAAAAATGATGAAAGAAAATGAGAATATTACATCTACAGAAACGAACACGGATAAAACTACAAGTAATAGTGAACAAAATGGAATAATAGATTCTTTCATACAAAATGTAATAAATTAAACGAAAATTGACCATTCTAATAGAAATAGTTAGGATGGTTTTTTTATGTTTAAGATGAAGAAAGTTTTGAATAATAATTTAGAAAAGGTGCTAAATATTTTAGAAAAATCAAATATTGAAGAAATAACATATATATTGGGAGATAAAAAGGAAATTGCAAAAAGAAATCTAATAGCAGGAATTTTTAGAGGTATAGGGATAGGAATTGGTGTTACAATCATAACAGCCCTTATTATTTATTTTTTACAAAAATTGGTGAGATTAAATTTACCGATTATAGGAAAATATATTTATGATATTGTGGAGATTGTTGAAGGACTAAATAGATAATTTGAGGACAAACCTTTTCGTTTGCACAAGAATTATCGTCAATTAGATTACTTAATGAATTTAGTATATCAATAAAAAAATTAGATTTCAAGACATTTTTATTTATTTATTAAATAAAATGTATTATTTTTTATTTTTCGGAAATGTTAGCATATATGAGTATAGTGAGGAAATTCAAAATATTTTTTCGTAAAGTAATCTACTTAATGATTAAAAATTATATTGCACTGTCTAAAATCTATATTTTATGTGTGTGCATGTGTAAAGAAGGAGAAGAAAATATGGAAAAAATGAACTTAAGAAAAAAACAAGGAATTACATTAATAGCTTTAGTAGTAACAATTGTTGTATTATTAATTTTAGCAGCTATTAGTATAAGCATATTAACAGGTGATAATGGACTTCTTAATCAAGCCAAAAAATCAAAAGAAGACACAGAAATAGCAGAAGAGAAAGAAACTGTAGAATTATCAGCAGTGCAAGCGGCAGGAGAAGATACCTATGGAAGTATAGTAGAAGAAAATTTACGAGAACAACTTGATAATAATATTGGAGAAGGAAAGTATAATTTAGAGGTAGGAAAAAATAAATTTAAAATTACTTATATAGATAGTAATAGAAGTTATTATGTAGATAAAGATGGAAATGTAGAACAGGCAGAAATAGATTTAGAAACAGGAGATATTTCTTATTTAAGATGGTTTGTATGTAATGATGAAAAAGTCTGTTTATATGTAACTACTGATTCGAAAATATATTTATTTAATGAGAATAATAAAATATGTATAAATGATAGATTTGGAGAATTGTCTGAAGAAACAAATTTAAGATATTATGGAGGTTATACTTCTGGTGATAGTATAGGATTTTCTTTTATTAGTAATAAAAGAGTTTGGAATTTAGGAATAAACGGAAGATTAGATGCATTTAATTTAGAAAATTATACATTACAAAAAGAATTTGACATAGAAACATTTGCCCAAGGAAACTATAAAGATAAAAACATAAGGACAATGATGGAAGTGCTATTATTGGATGATGGGAATTTTTATGTGACTAATGAAGATTCGTTAGAAGTATTTCCATTGCCTTCAGAGCTTCAAAATATGAAATTTAAAAATCTATCAGCATTATATGTTAATAATAGTGGCATATTTACAGTCATTGATGAGAATGGAAAAATATATAATTTTAGCGATGGAAATAATTTAGGAGAAAACTTAAGTGAAAGTTTGTATAATGGATATTTTGAGAATCAAAATATAAAAATGACAACTGCTATTCAAGTGAATTATGATAGATATGATTATGAAAGATATAATGTCTTTATAACGGAAGAAGGAAAAGCATATTTTGCAAACATAGAAACAGATGAAATAACATGTTTAAATGAAACAATAGGAGAATTAAAGGATAAACATATCCAAAATATTTATACAATTAGTAATGATTTTGAAGAAAATTATATTGCAATCATAATGGATGATGGAACAGCTTATTATACAGAAGATTTTGTGGAATTCCATGCTTTTGATGGAACAAGTATGCCTGAACTAACAATTAAATATAGATAAATATGAAATTGAATTTAAAAGTGAATCACAAGATTCACTTTTTTTCTTATATATAACAAATAATCATGAAATTAAAGTAAAAACTACTTGTAAAAAAAATATATTTAGTGTAAAATAATGACAACTAGTAAATAATAAAATAGGAGGCATAATATAAATGAGATTTGTAACAGATGAGAAAGACATGCAAGCATATAAAGAATTTTTAGAAAATCATGAGAGATGCAATTTTCAACAATCTCCAGAATGGGCAAAAGTAAAATCAAATTGGATAAATGAGGTTGTATTAGCAGAAGATGAAAATGGAACGATAATTGGAGCTGTAAGTATATTAATAAGAAAAATACCTATTTTCGGAAATATTATGTATTCTTCAAGAGGACCAACTTGTGATATTCATGATATTGATGCAATGAAACAATTAACAGATGGAATAAAGGAATTAGCAAAAAAATATCATGCATTTGTATATAAAGCTGAACCAGACATATTAAGTAGTGATGAAGAATTTAGAAAAATAGCTATCAATCTTGGATATAAAATAAAAGATGATGCCAAAAATTTCAGAGAGGAAATTCAACCAAGATATGTTTTCAGATTAGATATAAAAAATAAAACAGAAGAAGAAATATTTTCAGGATTTCATTCAAAAACAAGATATAATGTAAGATTAGCAACCAAAAAAGGAGTAGTTGTAAAAGAAGGTACAAGGGAAAATCTAAAAGATTTTCATAAAATCATGATAGAAACCGGAGCAAGAGATGGTTTTATCATTAGACCATTATCTTATTTTGAAAAAATGTATGATGCATTAGCACCAAATCATATGAAATTATTAATGGCATATTATGAGGACAAGCCAATATCAGGAGTAATACCAATTATGTATGGGAATAAAACTTGGTATTTATATGGAGCAAGTAGTAATGAGCACAGAAATTTAATGCCAAATTATCTTTTGCAATGGGAAATGATAAAAATAGCTTTATCAAGAAAAGACGATATATATGATTTCAGAGGCGTATCTGGAGTTGTTGATGAAAACCATCCACAATATGGATTATATAGATTCAAAAAAGGATTTGGAGCAACATTTACAGAATTTGTGGGAGAAGTTTATTTACCTTTTAAACCATTAACATATTCTATATATAAATTCACAGAAAAAACTTTTAGAAATCTAAGAGCACTAAAAACGAAATTCAAGTAATTTAGTAATTTTTTTAACTTTCAGAAAGACAATTCATTATATATTACTATTGAGTAATGTCGAGACCTATAGGAAGACCCTAGCTATGTTTCGACTACGAAATAGTCATATATAATGAATGAGAATAAAGAAAGTAATAAAAAAGGAGTAGTATGAAAGCACTAGTTGTTGAAAGAAAAAACTTAAAAAATAATATAAAAAAAATAAGAGAAATTATAAATGAAAATGATAAAGATGATAATGGTAATCGTGTAAAAATTATTGCAGTAGTAAAAGGGAATGGCTATGGTTTAGGTTTAGTAAAATATGCACAATTCCTAATAGACAATGGGATAGAATTTTTAGCAGTTGCAACAGTAGAAGAGGCTGTGAAACTTAGAGATAATGGTATAAAGGCAGATATTTTAATGATGTCTTCAACTGCTGTTAAAAGAGATGTAGAAATATTATTAGAGAAGGATATAATATTAACAATAGGCTCAAAAGAAGCAGGAGATGTAGTTGAAGAAGTTTCAAAAAGAATGGAAAAAATGGCACGAGTACACATTAAAATTGATACAGGTTTTGGAAGATATGGATTTATATATAATAGAAGAGAAGAAATGGTAGAACAAATAAAAGGTTGGACGAATATTAAAATAGAAGGAACCTTTTCACATTTTTCACTTGCTTTTTATGGCAAAGGGACAGAAGCAAGAGAACAATTTAATAGATTTATGGAATGTATAGAGGTTTTAAAAATGAATGATATACCAACAGGAATGTTACACATTTGTAATTCATCTGCATTTTTAAGATTTAGAGATATGCATTTAAATGCTGTGAGAATAGGTTCTGCTTTTTTAGGCAGACTAGCAATTCCTAATGTATGGGGATTTAAAAAGGTCGGTTATTTAAAATCAAATGTATCTGAAATAAAAATATTGCCTAAAGGTTATAATATAGGATATTCAAATTCTTATGTGACGAAAAAAGAAACAAAGGTGGCAATCATACCATGTGGCTATGCTGATGGATTTAATGTAAAAGTGGATCGAGATATGTTTAGAACAATAGATAAACTAAGATACATCATAAGAGATTGCAAAGACTTCTTTAAAAACAAACAATTATATGTGAAAATAAATGGTGAGAGATGCAAAGTACTTGGAAGATTGGGAATGTACCATGTAACAGTAGATATAACTGACAAAAATATTAAAATAAATGATGAAGTGGTATTTGAAGTTAGCCCTATGCTAGTAGACAGTAGTATCATTAGAGATTATATTTAATATTGATTCATTATACACATCATTGAAAGGAATGTAAAGAAATGGAAGAGAACAAAACTCAAAAAATAAGTTTTTTTAAAAAGGTATGGTATTCAATAACAAAATTTGAAAAATATCCAGATATGGCTTCAGAAGGAATAAAAAATGCGATTAAATATTTATTAATAGCTGTAGCCATAGTAACTGTATTTATAGTAATAGGCTCATTAATAGAAATGCACGATTTAGTTGGAAAATTATCTAATTATATAGAAAGTAATATTCCTGAATTTTCATATTCTGATGGAAAATTATCAATGGAATTAAATGAACCTATGATAATAGAAGTTAATGATGAAGAATACAGTGGAATAGATAGGGTATATATAAATCCTAATATAGAGAATGATGAAGAAAAAGAAAAAATAGAAGGAGAAAATAGTATAGTTGGTGTTACCGTATTTTTCTTCAAAGATCAGATAATACTAATGAGTAAAGATGAGAATAATAATATGACTAGACAGCCATATACATATAGAGATTTTATTACAAGCTATACTCAAGAAGATATGAATGCATTTAATAAACAAGAGCTAATAGAATATATGAGAAGTGAAAGTATGAATAACTATTATATGAGATATGGAATGTCACTTTTTGTATATCTAGTAGTTATGAATCTAATAGTTGCTTTATTAGATTCATTGGAACTAGCAGTATTAGGATGGATAACTTCTATTACAGCAAGGGTAAAAATGAATTTATTGGCAATTTATAATATGGCAATATATGCATTAACTCTACCAATGATATTAAATATTATTTATGTAGTTATCAATTATTTTACGAATTTTACAATAAGTTACTTCTCTGTAGCGTATATAACAATAGCATTTATATATTTAGCAGCTGCAATATTTATCATTAAAGATGATTATATGAAAAAACAAGAAGAAGTAGAAAAAATTAAACAAGAACAAATAAAAGTTAGAGAAGAAATTAGACAGCGTGAGGAAGAAAAAAATAAAGAAAAAGAAAATAAAGGAGAAGAGAAAACTAAAAAGAAAAAAGAAACAAAAGATAAAAATGATAGAGAAAATAACAATAGAGAAGAGCCTAATGGTTCTGAGGCATAATGAAAGGAATGAAGAAGATGGAAAAGGACAATGAGAAAAGGGAGAATGGAAAAAATCCTAACAAAAAATTAAGATTTTTAATAGATATTTTATTATGGACTTTAATGATTGCAATAATTATAGGTATAGGAGTATATATCTATACAACGCAAAAAAAGAATCATTCAGAAGAAAATATTTTATCATATACAGATTTAGTAAAAGAAGTTGATGCGGGAAATGTAGAAAAAATAGAAATGACAGTAGGTAGCACAACATTAAAAGTAAAATTAAAAGATGTAGAAGAAGAAAAAACTGCTATTATACCAAGTACACAGGTATTTATGGAATTAGTACAACAAAAAACATTAGAAGGTAGTCCTATAAATCTTGAACAAAAATCAAGAAGTATATTATCACAAGTACCATCATATATTGTATCACTTTTACCAACAGCAATTATGCTAGCATTATTTATTATGATTTTTAAAATGCAAGGGATTGGAGAAAAAGGAGAAGTTTATGATGATACAGAGAGAAAAGTAAAAGTATCTTTTGATGATATAGCAGGATTAGATGAGGAAAAAGAGGAATTAAAAGAAATTGTAGACTTTTTAAAAAAGCCAAAAAGATTTACAGAAATGGGGGCCAAAATACCAAAAGGTGTTCTATTATATGGAAAACCAGGAACAGGAAAAACTTTAATAGCAAAAGCAATAGCAGGAGAAGCCAATGTACCTTTTATATCAATGAGTGGATCTGAATTTATAGAAATGTTTGCAGGACTTGGAGCCTCAAGAGTACGAAAATTATTTGAAAAAGCAAGAAAATTATCTCCATGTATCGTGTTTATAGATGAAATAGATGCTATAGGTTCAAGAAGAACAAGCAATAGCGGTGCAGAGACAGAAAATAATCAAACTTTAAATCAATTGCTAGTGGAGATGGATGGATTCTCATCAGAAGAAACTATCATTGTACTGGCTGCAACAAATAGACCAGAAATGCTAGATAAAGCACTATTAAGACCAGGAAGATTTGATAGACAAATTACAATTCCAGTACCTGATTTAAATGGAAGAGAAGCCATCTTAGAAATTCATTCAAAAGATAAAAAATTAGCAGATGATGTATTTTTAAAAAATATTGCAGAAGATACAGCAGGATTTACTGGAGCAGAATTAGCCAATATACTAAATGAAGCAGCAATCATTGCTACAAGAAAAGAACATGAAGCAATTACTAATAAAGATTTAGATGAAGCAGTAAAAAAAGTTACAGTAGGACTAGAAAAAACAAGCAGAAAAATATCTGAAAAAGATAAAAAATTAACAGCATATCATGAAGCTGGACATGCAATTGTTAGTCAATTTTTACCAACACAAACAGCTGTAAAAGAAGTGTCTATTATTCCAAGAGGTATGGCCGGTGGATATACAATGTATAAATCTGATGAAGACAAATATTATATATCTAAAACAGAAATGGAAGAAAAATTGATTGCACTACTTGGCGGAAGAGCAGCAGAAAAATTAATTTTAAATGATATTTCAACTGGTGCAAGCAATGATATTGAGGTAGCTACGAAAATAGCGAAAGATATGATTACAGTTTATGGAATGAGTGATGTAATAGGACCTATCTCATTAAAAGATAATGATGGACAATTGGAATATCAAATGTTTGGAGATGATATGCAAGATGCAATAGGTAAGGAAGTTAAAAAATTGATAGATATTGCCTACCAAAACGCTCAAGAAATATTAAAACAGAATATTGATATATTACATGCAATTGCTTCAGAATTAATGGCAAAAGAAAAAATTAATGAAGAAGAATTTAATAAATTCTTCAACTAAAGGGACAGTCCTTAAAGTTCAATTTGAACGAAAAGGAACGTCCTTGATGTAAAAAAGAACGGGGGATAAAAATGGAAGACTTTGCTGAATACATTTTAAATGAGAAAGATTTGATATCAAAAATAGAAATAATTTATTTTTTAGCTCCAAAATTAGGAATCAATTTTGATAAATCGATCATATTTAAAACAGAAATAGCAAGAATGTTTTTAAAATATACAAATGCAAAAGTGGATAATAATTTAGTTTTAACCGCATGTCTTTTGTGCAATTGTAAAAAAGTAGATGATGCACAAAAAATAGGAAAATTAAAAACTTATGCGATTGAAGGGGCTGAACACTTAAAGAAACTAGGTTTTGACGAAAGATTTTGCAAAATTTGTGAAGGTGTAAATCGATATAGTCAAATAACCCAAAGAGAGCCAGAAAGTGATATACTTGAATTAGTTGACCAATTTGGAGGTATGTTATTGGATAGGCCAGAAAGGGTTGGATTTGCGCCAGATGAAGCATTAGTATTATTGGAACATAGAAATTTAAAATCAGAATATAATAGATTCTTAGAAATATTTAGAAATTTTGTAGAAGCAATGGAAAAAATTCAAATTCAAGGAGCTGTCAATACAACAGTATTTGCACGATTACAAAAATTGATTAGGGAATCTAAGAATATACCAGAATTCGTAAGGAAAATAGCAAACGAATATTCTGATAATGTTGATAACAAAATAGATAAATTAGAAGATTTAAATGCCAAAAAATCTGATAATCGAGCTATGTTTAGTAGTGAAATAGAAGAAAAAATTTTAAATCAAGTTAATGTAAGAAAATAGAAGGAGAAAAAGATGTACGAAGTATTTGCAGATTTACATGTTCATATTGGAAGAAGTGAATCAGGAAAACCTATTAAGATTACTGCAGCTAAAAGCTTAAATTTTGCAAATATAGCAAAAGAGTGTGCTGAAAGAAAAGGAATCAATATCGTAGGTATCATTGATTGCGCTTCACCATATGTAATAGAAGATATAGAAAAGTTTTTAAGTACAGGAGATGCCTACGAATTAAAAGATGGTGGAATCATATATAAGGATAAAGTATGTATTCTTTTAGGAAGTGAAGTAGAAACTTCAGAAGTAGGAAGAAATGGAAAAAGTGGAGCAGCACACAATGTGTGTTTTTTTCCGCATTTAAAAGATATAAAAGCATTTTCAGAAGAAATGAGCACACATATTCATAATATAACGCTAAGCACACAAAGATCAGATATTTCAGGATATAATTTAATAGATATTGTAGAAAAGTATAATGGAATTTTAATTCCCGCTCATATTTTTACACCGTTTAAGAGCTATTATGGAAATTGTGTAGATAGATTAAAAGATGTTTTCAAAGAAAAGTATGATAAAATTTTTGCTGTTGAATTAGGTTTAAGTTCAGATACTTTTTTAGCAGATATGATATCCGAATTAGAAAATAAAACGTTTGTAACAAATTCAGATGCACATTCTTTACCTAAAATAGCAAGAGAATATAATAAATTACAAGTAGAAGATATCAGTTTTAAAGAAGTCGTTAAAGCTTTAAAAAATGAAGATGGTAGAAAAATATTAGCAAATTATGGATTAGATCCAAAACTTGGAAAATACCATAGAACACATTGTGATAATTGTGATAGCACAATTGAGACAAAAGAACCTGTTGAAATATGCCCTAAATGTGGAAGTGATAAAGTGACATTTGGCGTTTTTGACCGAATAGAACTGATAAAAGACAAAGAAACTACACAAAGTCCAGCTAACAGACCACCATATATCTATCAAATACCATTAACATTTATACCAGGTGTTGGAGGAAAAACAATAGAAAAATTATTAAATACATTTGAAACAGAAATGAATATTTTACACAAATTATCAGAAGATGATATAGAAGCAGTAGTTGGCGAAAAAGTTGCCAAAAATATAGTAAATGCCAGAGAGGGAAAAATAAAAGTAGAATCTGGCGGAGGAGGAAATTACGGAAAAGTAACTGCATCCTAGTTCTAAAAAAATCTTTATTGAATAGACATTATGTATAAAGTCTATTGAATAAGGAGAATCAAGATGCGAAAGAAAAGAAATGGAGTTTTTTCAATTATTAAGGAAGATGTTCAAAATAATGTGAAATCATACTTAATCATTGTTGTGATATTTGTAATTGGCATATTTTTGGGAGTTTTACTAGTAAATCAAACGGATTCAAAAGAAGAAATAGAAAAATATATCAATTCCTATATTGATGAAACAAAAAAACTCCAAAATGGAGATTATTTAGGGGAATTACGAGAAGATATAAAAAATAATATTATTTTAGTGTTTTTTCTGTGGTTTGCAGGAACGACAATCATAGGTATACCAATTGTATTTGGAATAATATTGTTTAGGGGCTTTTGTTTAGGATGTACAATTGCTTCTTGTGTATATGTTTTAGGAAAAATAAAAGGACTAATATTTCTAGCAATTACCGTATTATTACAAAACATCATATTTATTCCAGCTATTATCATATTAGGAGTAAGTTGTATCAAACTATATAATTCCATCATAAAAGATAGAAGAAAAGAGAATATAAAATTATCTATTTTTAAACATAGTATCATATCATTGATAGTATTAACTATTCTAATAGTAGCATCAATTGTAAAGATAGAAATTTCTTATAGAATGATTGTACAACTCATAAAATATTTTTAAAAAATATGTAAAATCTATTTACTTTTTGTAGAAAGTTTGATATAACATAGAAGTGTATAAGTTATGTAAATAGCATATACAAAGACAATTTAAATTTATCATAGGTGGGGGAAAAAATGGAAGAACAATTAAACTTATTTTTTGGATTTTTAGAGAATGACAAGAAGGTATCAAACAATACGCTTCAATCATATAAAAGAGACTTAAAGCAATTTGAAAAATATATAGAAGAACATAAAGAAGACTATAGTAAAATTACACATGAAGATATAAAAACATACATAAAATACATGCAAGAAATAGGTAAAAAACCATCAACAATATCTAGGGGGATAGCTTCAATAAGATCATTTTATCAATATGAAACAAAAAACAAAAAAGTTGAAGAAGATCCTACAGAAGGAATCCAATCACCTAAAATTGAAAAAAGAGTACCCAATGTATTAACATCAAAAGAAGTTGCATTATTATTAGAACAACCTAAAAATGTTGATTTAAAAGGTACAAGAGATAAAGCAATGCTAGAATTTGCTTATGCAACAGGAATGAGAGTAACAGAAATTATTTCTTTAAATTTAGATGACATTAATTTAGAACAAGGATATGCAACATGTAAGAATGGAAAAAAAGAAAGAACAGTTCCAATAGGAAATATGTCACTAAAAGCATTAAAAGATTATATTGAAAATGCTAGAAATATAATGATAAAAGATGAAAATGAAAAAGCATTATTTGTCAATGTTAATGGTCAAAGGTTAACAAGACAAGGGTTTTGGAAAATTATAAAATATTATAAAGAACAAGCACATATTGAAAAAGACATTACACCACATGTTCTAAGACATTCATTTGCAACACATTTATTACAAAATGGTGCAGATTTAAAGTCAATCCAAACAATGTTAGGACATTCAGATATTTTGTCTACACAAATTTATATGCAATTTCAAGATGAAACATTAAAAAATATTTATAAAAAAGCTCATCCAAGAGCATAAAATAAAAAGGAAATATAAAAAAACCAGAGTTGAGGTTGAAAACTTTTTATGTTTTTAATCTCATTTTTTAATTTATAGGAAACTTGTCAAGTTTTAGTTTCTTAAATTTTACTTGCAAATTATAAAATATTGTGATATAGTAATTACATACTTTTTTAGTATTATTTTCAAAACAACTTAGAATAGACGCAAAAATTTTTATTCAAAATATTAGATTCAAAGATTTTTTCTAATATGCAAGAAACAAAAAATAATAGTTAGGAAGTGATGTCAAAGAATGTATTATTATTAATCAGAAATGAATCATGTTTTTTTAACATGCTCAAAAGAAGAAACAATATAAAAACTATTGCTAAAAATTAATAAATCAATTATAATAAGGAGGAAATATGATAACAAGACAATTAGTAAATCAAGAAAGATTAGTAATGAAGGATGACATTATGTTTAAGGCATTCTTCAGTAAAAAAGGCAGTGAAAAATTTTTAAAGGACTTCCTAAGTGCAATATTAGGAAAAGAAACAAAAATAAAAAAAGGTGATTCATGATTCACAATTAGAACAATTAGCAAAAGAATCTAAATATGGAATATTAGATTTAGATGTAGAATTAGAGAGTGGAGAAATCATCAATATAGAGATGCAATTAAGAAATTATAACAATATAGAAGAAAGAACAACATTTTATGCAAGTAAGAAAATTTCGGAACAGTTAGGACCAAATGAAAAGTATGAAAATATAAAGAAAGTAATCATTATTGCAATTTTAGATTACAATTTAACAGAATTACCAGAATATTTAACAAAAACAATAAGAGTTGATACGAAATATCGAGAATGTGAATTAAATAATATAGTGACATATTTTTATATTGAATTAAAGAAATTTAGAGACCACAATCCAGACATGAAAGAATCAATTAATCAATGGTTGGCTTTTATTGATATGGAAAGAGAGGATTTGTTAGAAATGGCAAAGGAAAATAGTAAATTAATAAAAGAAGCTTATGGAGAATACGAAGTCTTAACTGGAGATAATGAAATTAAAAGAATTGCTGAGATAAGATTAATGTCAAAATTAGAAGAACAAGCTGCTCTTTCAACTGCAAGAAAAAAAGGGACAGAAGAGGGATTAAAACAAGGAAAAGAAGAAGGATTGAAACAAGGGAAAGAAGAAGGGTTAAAGCAAGGAACAGAAGAAGGACTAAAACAAGAAAAAAGAAAAGTTGCAAAAAAATTACTTAATTTAAAGTTTCCTATTGAGCAAATAGAATACATAACAGGATTAAAAAAAGAGGATATTGAAAAGATAAAATAGAAAGGAAATACTGAAAATGAAAAAGAAAAAAGTACTGTTTATATCAAGCACAGGAGGGCATTTAAATGAATTGCAGCAATTAAGTCCTTTATTTGATAAATATGATTACCATATTATAACAGAAAAAGACGATTCAACCAAAAAATTAAGAGAAAAATATGGAGATAAAATATCCTATTTACCATATGGAACAAGACAACAACTATTACGATATATATTTATATATACATATTTATGTTTCAAAACAATATATTTATATTTTAAAATTAGACCAAGATACATTGTTACAACTGGAACACATACTGCAGGACCTATGTGCTATTTAGGAAAAATGTTTGGAAGTAAAATTATTTATATAGAAACATTTGCAAACAGAACAAGAAAATCTGTAACTGGAAAACTAATATATCCAATTGCTGATTTATTTATTGTGCAATGGGAAGAGATGCTAAAGCTATATCCAAAAGCAGTTTATGGAGGTGCAATTTATTAATGATATTAGTATTATTAGGAACACAAAACAATAGTTTTCATAGACTATTAGAAGAAGTACAAAAAAATATTGATAATGGAACTATACAAGAAGAAGTTGTAGCACAAAAGGGTTATACGAAATTTGAATCAAAGGACATGACATTATATGATAAAATACCAACAGATGAGATAAAAAAATTAATTGATAAAGCAGATGTTGTTATTACACATGGTGGTGTTGGGTCAATCATTACATCAATAACAAAAAGAAAAAAAGTTATAGCAGTTCCTAGACTAAAAAAGTACAAAGAACATGTTAATGATCATCAATTAGATATAATAAATTCATTTAATGAATTAGGATATATTCTTGGAATACATAGTGTAGAAGAACTAGGAGAGGCATTGAAAAAAGTAAAGAATTTTAAACCTAAAGAATATGTACAAAATACGGGAAATATTATAAAAATTGTAGAAGACTTTATTAATAGTCATTAAAAAAGTTACTAGAAATAGTAACTTTTTTTGACTTTAAAAGTTATTATAAAAAAGTTGAATTTGAAATTTAAAAAAAGAAAAACAAAGAAAAATAAAGATAATCGATATAAAACGAAAATAAATGACATTTTTCTATAAAAAAATTCTTCTATAAGTATTGCAAAAAAACAACATTATTGATATGATAAAAGAGAATGATTTAATGAATAAATTTATACATAAAAAGATAAAAACTTAAGAGAGGAAAAACAAAAATGATAGAATTTAAGAATGTAAGTAAAAGGTATGATACAGGTACGATGGCTGTGAAAAATGCTAGTTTTAGAATAGAAAAAGGTGAATTTGCTTTTTTAGTTGGAACTTCAGGAAGTGGAAAATCAACATTAATAAAACTAATATTAAAAGAAGAAGAGCCAACTTCAGGAAATATCATAATAAACGGAAAAGACACTACATTTTTAAAACAAAACAGAGTTCCTTTTTTGCGTAGGAGCATGGGAATTGTATTCCAAGACTTTAGATTATTGCCAGATAAAACTGTATATGAAAATGTTGCATTTGCAATGTATATAGTAAAAGCAACTCCGAGACATATAAGAAGACAAGTTCCAATGGTATTATCACTTGTAGGATTAAGCGGAAAAGCTAAGATGTATCCAAATGAATTATCAGGAGGAGAACAACAAAGAGTAGCATTAGCAAGAGCATTAGTGAATAATCCAGCAATGATAATTGCAGACGAGCCTACTGGAAACTTGGATCCAGAAACTGCTTGGGACATAATGAGCTTGTTAAATGAGATAAACATGAGAGGAACAACAGTAGTAGTGGCTACGCACGCCAAAGAAATTGTAGATCAAATGAAAAAAAGAGTAATACACATTGATAAAGGCGTAATTGTAAAAGACGATAAAAAAGGTGGGTATGATTGTGAGATTTAATGTAATAAGTTATTTAATTGGAGAAGGATTAAGCAATATCTTCAAAAACAAAAAATCAACAATATCATCATTAATGATAATGTGTGCTACAATGTTAGTTTTTGGGTTATTTTTTGTCATTGGAGAAAATGTAAACGCTTTTGTAGACAATGTAGCAGATGCACAAGAGATAAGAGTTTTTATAGTAAATACAGCAACTGATGAACAAGTAGAACAAGTTGGAAATGAAATATTAAGCATAAATGGAGTAAGAAATGTAGAATATGTATCAAAAGATGATGCTTATGATTCAATGAGAGAATGGTTGGGAGAAGAGGCAGTAGCTGGCTATGAAGAAAATAATATATTTCCTGCATCTTATAATGTAACATTAACAGACTTGGAATTAAACGAAGAAGTTCAAGAACAAATATGGCAAATTGAAAATGTAGAAGATATAAGATCAAGTAACCAAACAATTGCACAAGTCATTAGGTTAGCAAAAGGTGTAAGGATTGTAACAGCAGCAATACTTGTTTTATTAGTTGTAATATCAATAGCAATTATATCGAATACAATAAAATTAACAGTACATGCAAGAAGAAAAGAAATATCTATCATGAAATATGTAGGAGCTACAAATAGTTTTATAAGATGGCCATTCTTAGTAGAAGGTATCATAATAGGAATTATTTCAGGATTAATATCAGTAGCTATAATAGGATTAGCATATACCTATATAGCAAATAAGATGTCTGGCTCAGACTTTATGGAGATGATAAGTTGGAATTTACTAGAATTTAAGAGTATGTTCAATTTAATATTAACAGTTTATTTGGGATTAGGAATTGGTATAGGAATAGTTGGAAGTAGTATTTCAATGAAGAAGTACTTAGAAGTATAACGAAAAAAGAAAGGCTAGGTATACAAGTATGCGCAAATGGGTAGTTACGCTGTCTTTAATAATTGTAATGTTAACAGGTCTATGTATTTGCGTATATGCTGAAGACATTACAGATTTACAAAATCAATCAAATGAACTAACCGAGGAATTAAATGAATCAAATAATAGATTGAAAGCAGTTCAGGACCAAATTTCTGATAGTATGAAACAACTGGAGGAACTAGATACGCAGATTGCAGAATCACAAACAGAATTAGATAACATAAATATAGAAATAGATGATTTAATATCACAAATAGAAGAAAATGAAACAAAATTGGAAAATGTACAAAAAGAATATGATAGTTTACAAGATTTGTTAGAAACAAGATTAATAGAAATGTATAAAGCACCTAAATTACAGACTTTAGATGTGTTATTAACTTCAAAGAGTATCACAGAATTTCTTTCAAATTACTATGCAATGAAAGACTTAATAAACTATGATAGGGAATTATTAAATACAGTTAAGAATCAAAAAAATGAAATAGAAACAACTAAAAAAATATTACAAGAAAAAAAACAACAGGTTATAGCAAGTAGGCAGACACAACAAAAGAAGACGCAAGTATTATCAAATACAAAGACTATGAGAGAATATTATTTAAGTCAATTAACAGTAGAAGAACAAGAACTACAAACAAAAATAGACCAGTATAATGCAGAAGTGGCAGAAATAGAAGCAGAAATAAAAATGTTGGCTTTAAATAGTATAAGCTCTGATTATATTGGAGGAGCTATGCTATGGCCTGTTCCAGGATATACAAGATTAACATCAACATATGGAATGAGAGTACATCCTATAACAGGAGCATATAAACTACATACAGGAATCGACATAAGTGCACCATTAGGAACAAGCTTTATTGCTGCAGCAAATGGAATTGTATCAAAAGCAACTTATAATGCGGCATATGGAAATATGGTTATCATTGACCATGGAGGTGGCGTACAAACGCTATATGCACATGGAGATCAAATTTTAGTACAACTAGGTCAAACTGTAGAAGCAGGGACAGAAGTATTGAAAGTTGGTTCAACAGGTTATTCAACAGGACCACATGCACACTTTGAAATTAGGATAAATGGTCAAACGGTAAATCCATTAAATTTTTTACTAAATTTAGATGATGAAGATATTCAAGAAGAAAATAGCAATGAAACAGAAACAAACACTAACACAAATGAGTAAGGGGAAATATATTTTTGAAAGGAAGAAAAAATATGAAAAAAACTTTAGCTAAAATATTAGGAATTGTAATATCATTAGTCTTAATTACACATAGTTTAAGCTATACTGTTTTTGCGATTGAAGAAACACGAGAATTAGAAAACGAAAAATCAAAAAACAATGAAGAAATTGAAGAAGCAAAAAAGAAACAAGAACAATTAGAAGCTGAAAAATCTGAAACAATGAAAGCCGTAGAAAGTTTGATAACGCAAATATCTGAGGCTGAATCAGAAATTGAATTATTGCAAACAAAAATTACAGATTTACAAGCACAAATAAAAACCAAAGAAAGAGACATAGAACAAAAGCAAATAGAATATAATGAACAACAAAAATTATTAGAAGCAAGACTTGTTGCCATATATAAAAGTGGGGATATGTCTTATTTAGATATATTATTGACATCTTCAAGTTTTACAGACTTTTTGTCAAAATATTACTCTGCTTCTGAATTAATAGAATATGATAAAGAATTAATAAAAGTAACACAAGAACAAAAACAACAGATAGAAAATGAAAAAGTGGAGTTAGAAAATAATAAGAAAGATTTGGATACGGCATTAGCACAATCAGAACAAAAGAGTCTAACATTAACTAGTTTAAAAAGAGAAAAAGAAAACTATGTAACACAGTTGACAGCAGAAGAAAAAGAATTGCAAAAAGAAATTGAAGAGTTAGAAGCAGATAATAAAAGAATTCAAAATGCAATAGAAGAAGCTGAAAGAAAATATGCTGACCAAATAAAGGACTTAGAAGAAAATGGAGATACGAGTGCTGGTTCAGGTTATTTTATTAGACCAGTATCAGGAGGATATATATCAGCAAGAGCATATTATTCAAGTGGAAAATTCCATGGAGCAATCGACTATGCAGTATCTACAGGAACAACAGTTGTAGCTGCTGCAGATGGAGTTGTTATGTCAACGGCTAATTTATCAACCAGTTATGGTACATATGTAGTAATAAGACATGCAAACGGACTACAAACATATTATTGCCACGGAACATATGGTTCAATTACAGTAAAACCAGGTCAAAAAGTATCGCAGGGTGAAAAGATAATGTTAAGTGGTAATACAGGTAATTCAGAAGGACCACATTTACATTTCGAAGTAAGAAAGTCACCATATAGTTATAGTTATAAAGCTAAAGCTTATGGAGATGATTCAAGAGTGAATCCAGAAAATTATTTATAATAAAATTATAAATATAACATAAATATATAAGTGAAAGGCAAGACAAATGGAAGAAAAGTATTTAAAAAGACAAAGAATTTATAAATCAATCATGTTAGTTGCATTAACAGCATTTATAACATGCATATTAACAACAGCTTTTATAGTAAATAAATATAATTTAGGAAAGAATTCGTTATCTTCATTAATAGGAGGCAATTCAGGAGGAACAGATAATTTAATTGCTTCAGTGAAAGGAATAGAAAGTTTAATTGAAAAATACTATTTGAAGGAAATAGACGAACAGGCTGTAATAGATGGTGCAATTGATGGTTATGTATCAGCATTAGGCGATCCATATACAGAATACATACCCGCATCAGAAATGGAAGAATATACACAAGATATAATGGGAAACTATGTAGGAATTGGAATATACATGGTTCAAAATGTAGAAAAAAATGTTATAGAAGTTTTAACACCAATTAAAGAAAGTCCAGCAGAAGCTGCTGGAATTCTCCCAGGAGATATTATAGTAGCAGTAGATGGAATAGAATATTCTGGAGAAGAAATGACAACTGCATCTAACAATATTAAAGGAGAAGAAGGAACAAAAGTAAAATTAACTATTTTACGAGGAACAGAAACATTAGACCTTGAAATAACAAGGAGTAAAATAAATACAAATCCAGTAATTGCAGAAACATTAGAAAACGATATAGGGTATTTAGAAATATCAAGTTTTGATGAAGGAACTGCAGAGGAATTTAAAACAAAATATGAAACGCTAAAAGAACAAGGAATCACTTCATTAATTATTGATTTAAGAAATAATGGAGGAGGACTAGTAGATGAAGCGTTACAAATAGCTGACTATATAGTTCCAAAAGGAAAAGAATTATTGATTACAGTAGATAAAAATAATAATGAAGTAATTGAAAAAGCTGAAGAAGATGTATTAATTGATATGCCAATAGTGGTACTTGTAAATGAAAATTCAGCAAGTGCTTCAGAAATTTTAGCAGGAGCATTAAAAGATTTAGACGAAGCAACATTAGTAGGAACAACTACATATGGAAAAGGTGTTATCCAACAGGTATTATCACTTAGCAATGGAAGTGGCTTAAAAATAACAGTAGAAGAATATTATACACCAAATAGAAATAAAATTGACGGAGTAGGTATTGAACCTGATGAAAAAGTAGAATTACCGGAAACAGTTACAAATCCTTTGTCAGTAAGTAGAGAAGAAGATACACAACTTCAAAAAGCAATGGAATTATTAAAATAGAAAGGTAAAACAATTATGAAATTAAATTTGGCAAATAAATTAACAATATTTAGAATCATATTAGTACCACTAATGGTTATAATACCATATTTAAATTTGCAAGGAGACTTTTTCAGTTTACCATATACTTATTTTTGGATGGAATTAATCTTTATTGTAGCTTCCATAACGGATAAATTAGATGGATATATTGCTCGTTCAAGAAATCAAGTAACAACTTTTGGAAAATTCTTAGATCCATTGGCAGATAAAATTTTAGTATTGGCTGCTATGATATTATTAGTAGAATTAGGAAAAATTCCAGCCTGGATACCAGTTATTGTATTAGCAAGAGAATTTATTGTATCTGGATATAGATTAATTGCTGTAGAAAAAGGAGGAAAAGTAATTGCAGCATCAATATGGGGAAAATTGAAAACAGCAACGCAAATGCTAGCAATCATATTGGTTATATTTGATTCAAATCCATTTGCAGAATGTTTTAAAGGAACATTAACAGGAGTAGAATTTGTATTAAATGTAATTGCTACAATTTTACTACTAATTTCTGTAGTAGCAACCATATTCTCAGGAATTGATTATTTGAAAAATGGAAAAGAATTATTAAAAGATTAAAAAAACTTAGTAAAACTACTTGACAAAATATAAAAAGTAGCGTAATATATTAAATGCATTAATCACTAATAAAATTTCATAAAGAAAGCGACTTAAAGTCGCTCTTTATGCTATTATGGAGACATTTAAAAGTAATGTCAACAACATTAAAGGAGGCAATGATTATGGATGAAAAAGAAGTAATTTTAACCCAAGAAGGTTATGACAGAATCGAAAAAGAATTAGAATTTTTGAGAACTGAAAAAAGAGCTGAGATAGCTGAAAGAATAAAAATAGCACTTGGATTTGGAGATTTATCAGAAAATTCTGAATATGATGAAGCAAAAAATGCACAGGCAGAAAATGAAGCAAAAATTGCAGAATTAGAAAATAAAGTAAGATATGCGAAAATAATAGATGAAAAAGATATTGATACAAAGACTGTACAGATAGGAAATACAGTAACATTGCATGATATAGAATTTGATGAAGATGTAGAATATACAATAGTAGGATCAACAGAAGTTGACTTAACACAAAACAGAATATCTAATGAATCTCCAATAGGGAAAGCTTTACTAGGAGCAAAAAAAGGTGCAACAATAGAAGTAGAAGCTCCAGCAGGAATCATTAAATATACAATAAAATCAATAAAAAAATAAAAATTTAAAAATGTCAAAAATTTGTTTGACATTTTTTTTTATTTATGATATTATTTGATTAAAGTAAAAATGAGGAGTGATATAAATGGGAACTAGAGCTGAAACAACAAGAAAAGAAAAGGCAATATTAAAATTCATAGAGAATCAAGTAATAGCAAATGGATATCCACCATCAGTAAGAGAAATAGGAAAAGCAGTAGGATTAAGTTCAACTGCAACAGTGCATGCATATTTAGAAAAACTAGAAAAACAAGGATTTATCAAAAAAGAGGACAAAAAAGGAAGAACTTTAAAAGTAATAAAAGGCACGGATAATAAACCTTTTGAAAAAGCAAGCAAAGAATTTTATACACAAAAAGAATTAGTAGATGTTCCAATCATAGGAAAAATAACAGCTGGTCAACCAATATTAGCAGTTGAAAATGTAACAGATACATTTCCAATACCAGTATATTTTGTTGGAAATAGTGAAAGTTTCATGCTTACTGTAAGAGGAGAAAGTATGATAGAAGCAGGAATATTAGATGGTGATTATATCCTTGTAAAAAGACAAAATGATGCTAGAAATGGTGAAATAGTCGTAGCATTAATAGGAGATGAAGCAACTGTAAAAACATTTTATAAAGAAAAAGACCATATCCGATTACAACCAGAAAACCATACAATGGATCCAATCATTGTACCAGACTGTCAAATTCTTGGAAAAGTTGCTGGGGTATTTAGAAAAATGTAAATATAAAGTGATATTAAAAAAATTGTTTATGAATTTGTCGAAAATAGCAAGAAAAATCTTGCTATTTTTTTAACAGTATAATATAATAAAAAATGTATAAAGTAAAAAATAAGGAGAGCAACAAATGAAGGGAAAGAGAGAAAAAGTAAAAAAAGATAATATATTGAAAAGAATCATTATAATACTAATACTTTTAGCAGTAACCGTATTTATATTAATAAAAGCACAAAATTATTTAAGAGAATCGAATGAGAACGAAATAAATTTAATAATCAATAATAATAATGTTACATCTAGGTTAAAACATGATGTGAAGATTATGGATGGAATTATATATTTATCAATGGATGATATTGAAAATTTTTTTGATAAATATATATATATTGAAGAAGAAATAAATGAAGTTGTTACAACTTATGATAAAAAAATAGCAAGTATAGGATTTGATGTAAACAAAATTACAATTAATGGAGCGATAAAGAAAACAAATGCAAGTGCTATAAGGGAAAATGAAGAAGTATATTTACCAATTTCAGAAATGACAGATGTTTATAATATGGAAATAGCTTATATAGCTGAAAAAGGTATTGTAACAATAGATTCATTCAATAGAGAGAAAATAAATGCATATACAAAATCAAAGGTATCCGTAAAATGGAAAAAGGATATATTTTCAAAAACTGTTGATAAAATAGGAAAAGGAGATATCGTAATTGCCATTTCTCAAGAGGATGATGGATGGACAAAAGTTAGAACAGAAAGTGGAGAAATTGGATATATAAAAACGAATAAATTAACGAATTTTACAACAATTAGAGAAAATTGGACTGAAGACAAGCAAATAACAGGAAAAGTAAACATGTTCTGGGATTATTTTTCTAGATATGCACAAGCACCAGATAGAACTGGACAAACAATAGAAGGTATCAATGTAGTATCACCATCATTTTTCTATATAGATGAAGAAGGGCAATTACAAGAACATGTTGGAAGTTCAGGAATAGCATATATAGAATGGGCACATTCAAATGGGTACAAAGTATGGCCAATGGTGTCAAGCACAGAAATGCTTTCAGGAGAAGAAGGTAGAAAAGTGGTATCATCTATTTTAAATAGTTATACAAGAAGACAAGAATTAATAGAAGACATAGTTGAAAAATGTGTAGAATATGGACTTGATGGAATTAATATGGATTTTGAAAATATGTATCAAGAAGATAAAGATAAATATTCAAGATTTATTATAGAACTTGTACCACGAATGCAAGAGGTAGGAATTGTAACATCAGTAGATGTAACAGCACCAGATGGAGATCCAAACTGGTCATTATGTTTTGATAGAAATGTAATAGGAGATGTTGCAGACTATTTAGTATTTATGGCATATGATCAACATGGTACATCAAGTACAGAACCAGGGACAACAGCAGGATATAACTGGGTAGAAACAAATTTAAAGAAAATCATTGAATATGATGTTGTAGATCCTGAAAAAATTATATTAGCAATGCCATTATATACAAGAATTTGGACGATATCAGCAAGTGGAGAAATCACAGGTAGAAATGTTGTAAACATGATAGATATTAATAAAAATATTCCAAATGATGTAGAAAAACAATGGAATGATGATTTAAAACAATATTATGTAGAATTTAAATCAGGAAGTTCAACAAAAATGATGTGGATAGAAGATGGAGCATCTATAGAAGCGAAAGTATCGTTAGTAACCAAATATAATTTAGGAGGAGCTTCTTGTTGGGAAAAAGATCGTGAAACATCAAACATCTGGACAATCATAAAAACAGAATTAGAAAAAGGAACAAATTAATTTTGTTCTTTTTTTCTATTATCTTGCATAGGTATTATTGAGGTGACAACGATGAAAACATATTATATAGAAAAAATGGATAAGCCTATACCTATAATAGGAAAAATCAGATTTCATGAAGATAGTTGCAAAGTATATTTAGATTTACAAAAACAAAGAAACATAAAAAAGTTAACAAAAATATTGAATGCTAAAGAGACTTCAAATGTTGTTTTATCAAAAGAATTAATAGAGAACAGAGAACTTGTAAATACTTTATATGCAAATAATATACATATTTTTGATGGGAGATGGTTGATTCAATATTTAGCAATTCAAATACTGGATTATATAACAAAAAAAGAAAATATAAAATTAGAAGAAAAAGAAATTGCTATAACAACAAATGAAATATCAGATTCTGCAATAGAAATGATAAAAAAATTAGCAAAACAGTATAAAAGAACAACAATTGTAACAAATCATATAGAAAAATTAAGAAAAATTGAAAAAGAGATATATTCACAAGAAGGTATACTAATAGTAGTTTCAAATAATAAAAAAAAGAGCTTAGCAAAAGCAAATGTAATTTTAAATATAGATTTTAATAAGGAATTATTAAACAAGTATCATATAAATGAAAATGCAATTATTTTAAATTTAGAAGGAGATATAAAAATTGAAAATAGAAGGTTTAATGGTATTAATATTAATGATTATGAAATAGAAGTTGGTAGAGAAGAAATTATTTGGAGAGAAAATTTCCAAAAATTTAGAACCAAAGATTTATTAGAGGCAGTCTTATACATGAGAGATAATTATAGCAATATTTGTAACAAAATAGGAAAATATAAAATAAGTATAAAAGATCTTTATGGTATTAATGGAAAAATCTAAAGATTTTCTTAAAATGCTTTTCTTTTTTATAAAAATATAATATAATGTTGTAGAAAGTAGGGAAGAAAAATGGAAGAAAAAAAGAAAAAAATCAATACAAAGAAAGCAAAAACTGCGGGAAATAATAAATTAAAAAGTAAAAAAATAAAAAATGAAAATAAGGATATAAAAGCCAAAAGTAAAGATACAAAATTAAAATTTAAACATAAACACCCTAAATTAGCAATTGCACTAAAAATAATGCTGATAGTATTTTTAATATTATGTGTAGTAGGGGCTGGAGTAGTTATAGGACTAATCTATGGCTTATGGGGAGATGACTTAAGAATTGATATATCAGATTTAATACTTCAAGAAAATTCTGTAATCGTAGACACGGATGGAAATATTATAGCAGAATTAACTGGAGATGAGAATCGAAAAATTATTACATTAGAAGAAATGTCAGTATATTTACCAAAAGCTTATGTAGCAATAGAAGATGAAAGATTCGAAAAACACCATGGAGTAGATATAAAAAGAACAGGTGCAGCTATACTTTCGTTTGTTACACATGGTGGAGAATCAACTGCTGGTGGAGGAAGTACAATCACACAACAATTAGTAAAAAATATCACACAGGATAAAGATTCCAGTGGTATCAAAGGTGTTATCAGAAAAGTAAAAGAATGGGTAAAAGCTTATCAAATAGAAAAAGAACTTTCAAAAGATCAGATATTAGAATTATACTTAAACTTAATATTTGTTGGAGGAAATGCTGATAATCGTGGAGTTGAAATTGCATCAGAATACTACTTTAATAAATCTGCAAAAGATTTAAGTATTGCACAATGTGCATTTTTAGCAGGAATAAACCATTCACCAAATTCTTATAATCCATATTCAGGAAAAGATGTAACAGAAAAAACAGCAAAAAGAACAAAAACAGTATTAGGAAAAATGCAAGAATTAGGATATATAACAGATGAAGAATACAATACAGCAGTAGCAGAAGTAGATGCAGGTTTCACATTTGAAAATGGTGTAAGTGGAAATGTATATTCATCACACACAGATGCATTAATAGATCAATTAATAGATCAAATCATGGAAGAAAAGAATATTTCAGAAGATGCAGCAACAACTTATCTTTATAGTAGTGGATTAAGAATATATTCAACACAAGTAACATCTGTCCAAACAGTCATGGAAGAAGAGGCTAAACAAGACAGATACAAATTGACTTCGAAAAAGACAGGAGCAACAGCACAAGGTGCAGCAGTTGTTATAGAACCATCAACAGGATATGTAGTGGGTGCAATAGGACAATTAGGAGAAAAAACAACTTCAAGAGGATTAAACAGAATCAATTCAGAAAGACAAACAGGTTCATCAATAAAACCAATTGCAGATGTTATACCAGCATTAGAAGAAGGAATTATTACGCCAGCAACAATATATGCAGACTTACGTACAACCTTCGGAAAAGATTATGAGCCAGAAAATGATGTTAGCTTTACAACATTAAGAACTGTAAGAAATGCATTAGCAACATCACAAAATGTTCCTTTTGTAAAGGTAATGGCAGAACTAACACCTAAAAAATCAATGGAATATATGAAAAAGATGGGTATTAGTTCATTAGATGATGAAAGAGACAACAATTTGGCGCTTGCAATTGGAGGATTAACATATGGAATTAGCCCATTAGAAATGGCAGCAGCATATGCTACTATCGCAAATGATGGAAATTATATAGAACCAACATTTTTCTCAAAAGTAGAAGATTCAGATGGAAAAATCGTGTTAGAACCAAATCAAAAAACAGAAAAAGCATTTTCAGCACAAGCAGCTTATGTGATGAAAGATTTATTAAAATCAACCATATCAGGAGCTGATGGATATGCTGGAACAGCAACATATTGTGCAATAAAAGGAATGGATGTAGCAGCAAAAACAGGAACAACCAATGAGAAAAAAGATAGATGGTTATGTGGATTTACAAACTATTATGCTTGTGCAGCTTGGTATGGATATGATGATCCAGAAACGGTAAATTATAGTGGAAGAAATCCAGCAGGACAGTTATTCTCTAATATCATGACAGCAATTCATAAAGGAAAAGAATCTTCAACATTTAAAGAACCAGACGGTATTGTTCATGCAACAGTATGTAGAACAAGTGGTAGATTAGCATCAGATAAATGTACTAATAAATATACAGAAATATTTATAGAAGGAAAATTACCAGAAACATGTGATGCACATCAAAGCCAATATACAATCTGTACAACATCTGGATTATTAGCAAATGAATATTGCCCAGATTCAACAAGACAAACAAGAAGTGCAAATTATGTAGTTGAAAAAGAGAGACTAGGACTATGGAATACACCAGGAATTAATACAACTGTAGAAACAGCACCAACAGAATATTGTACAGTTCATACAAAACCAGAAGAAGTTATACCAGAAGAACCAGAAGAACCAACAGAAGAACCTGATGATAATCCAGACAATGGAAACACAACAGATCCAGGAGACGGAGGTTCAACTGGTGGTGGTTCAGACAATGAAAACACAACAGATCCAGGAGATGGAGGCTCAACTGGTGGTGGTTCAGACAATGGAAACACAACAGATCCAGGAGATGGAGGTTCAACCGGTGGTTCAGGAGACAATACAAATACCAATACGAATAGAAGAAGTAATGATAGATAATGAATTAACCCCACAATCTTTGTGGGGTAAAACCTTAAAAGGAGGAAATAATGGACATATATTTTTATAATACATTAACAAAAAAGAAAGAATTATTTAGTCCAATAGAAACAGGAAAAGTGAGAATTTATTCTTGTGGACCTACTGTATACAAAGATGCAACAATAGGGAATATGAGAACAAACCTGTTTCAAGATACCTTAAGACGAGTATTAAGATATAATGGGTATGAAATAAAACATGTTATGAATATAACAGATGTAGGGCATCTTGTTTCTGATGGAGACGAAGGTGAAGACAAAATGTTAAAATCAGCTAGAGAAGAACATAAGACACCATTAGAAATCGCAGAACATTATACAAAATTATTTTTCAGAGATTTAGAGAGACTAAATATAGAAACACCAGAAATCATATGTAAAGCAACAGATCATATAAAAGAAATGTTAGAAATGGTACAAAAAATAATGGAAAAAGGATATGCCTATGAAACTTCTACTGCTATTTATTTTGATGTATCAAAATTAGATGAATATGGAATCTTATCAGGAATCAATCTTAGAGAACAAAAAGCTGGAGCAAGAGTAGATGTAGACCCAGAAAAAAGAAATCCATATGATTTTGCATTATGGATAAAAGCACCAGAAAATCATTTAATGAAATGGGATAGTCCTTGGGGACCTAGTTATCCTGGATGGCATATAGAATGTTCCGCAATGAGCACAAAATATTTAGGAGAAGTATTTGATATTCATACAGGCGGAATTGATTTAATTCCTACTCACCACGAAAATGAAATAGCGCAAAGCAAAGGTGCTTGTGGAAAAATTCCAGCACATTATTGGATGCATGGAGAATATTTATTAATTAATGGTGGAAAAATGTCAAAAAGCTTAGGAAATGTATATTTAGTAGATGATATCGTAAATAGAGGATATGATCCACTCGTATATAGATTATTCAATTTTTCATGTCATTATAAAGGAAAACTAAATTTTACTTGGGAAGGAATAGAATCCGCATCTGTTTCTTTAAATAGATTAAGAGAAGGTTATCAAAAACATTTAGCAGGGACAGAGGATGTATCAGATGAAATCATAAATGATTTCGAAAATAGATTTCATCAAGCCATTAATGATGATTTAAACATGCCACTTGCCATGAGTGTTGTATGGGAAGCAGTTAAGCATCCTGAAAAATCAAAAAAGATAGCAAAATTATTAGAAAAATTTGATACGGTATTAGGAATCAAAATAACAGAGAAAAGAGAACAAAAAGAAATACCACGAGTTGTATTAGAATTAGTAGAACAAAGAAAACAAGCAAGAGCCAATAAAAATTGGACAGAATCAGATAGATTAAGAGATTTGATTAAAGAAAAAGGGTATTCTGTAAAAGATACAAAAGAGGGAGTAGAAATTACAGAAATATAAAATATGATATTTTTTGAAAAATCCTTATGGAGAGGAATAAAAAAATGATAGAAGAAATAAAAAAAATTTTATTAGAATGTTTAGAATGTGAAGCAATCATATTATTTGGTAGTTATGCAAGAGGCACACAAAATGCAGAAAGTGATATAGACATAGCAATAAAAACTAAAAATAATAAAATAAATAAAAAAAGATTGTATGAAATCTCTAATTTACTAGAAGATAAACTAAAAAAAGAAGTGGATTTAATAAATCTAGATGAAATTGGAGATACCTTTCGATATGAAATATTGATGAATGGAAAAACATTATATTGTGAAGATGAATTTAAGTTTGAATTATATAAATTAGACATGTATAGGGAATTTTTAGAATTAAATGAAAGCAGGAAAATGATAATAGATAATATAAAAAATGGAGGAGATGTTTATGGAAAATGAAGCAGTCATCATTAATAAATATGAAAGTGTAGAAAGGTGCATAAACAGAATCAATGAAGAATATGAAAACAATCCTGAAAATCTGTTAGATTATAGAAAAATGGATGCAATTGTTTTAAATTTACAAAGAGCTTGTGAGATGACAACAGATGTTGCTATGTATATTGTATCTACAAGAAAATTAGGAATTCCACAAACAAAAAAAGAAGCCTTTGAATTATTGAATAAAAATGGATTCATATCAGATGATATGTGTTCAAAAATGAAAGGAATGATTGGGTTTAGAAATATAGCTATACATGAATACAAGGAACTAGATGAAGAAATTTTAAAAGATGTCATAGAAAATCATTTAGATGATTTAAAAGAATTTATAAGAGATATGATTAATTTAAAAAAATAGATGAAAAGGAAGAAAATAAAATGATAAATTATAAAAATGTTATTGCAAATGAAATAGCAAAAGTTCTAAAAATAGATGTAACAGAAATAGAAAAATCCATAGAAAAACCAAAAGGAGTTGCTAATGGAGATTATGCATTTCCATGCTTTAGACTTGCAAAAGAATTAAGAAAAGCACCACCTATGATTGCAGAGGATATAAAAACAAAAATAGAATTAGACAAGAAACTAATAGAAAATATAGAAGTAGTAGGAGGATATATAAACTTTTTTGTTAATAAAGAAAATTTAGCATCAGAAGTATTGCAAAATATTTCTGAAACAAAAGAATATGGTAAATCTGAAATAGGAAAAGATAAAAATATAGTTATCGATTATTCTGCACCCAATATTGCAAAACCATTTCATATAGGACATTTGCGTTCAACCGTTATAGGAGGAGCATTATATAACATTTATAAATATTTAGGATATCATGTAACAGGAATTAACCATTTAGGAGATTATGGAACACAATTTGGAAAACTAATTGAAGGATATAAAAGGTGGGGGAATGAATACAATATCGATGAAAATCCTATTGATGAATTAACAAAGATTTATATAAGAATCAATCAAGCATGTAAAGAAGATGAAAAAATCTTAGAAGAATGCAGAAACAATTTTAAAAAATTAGAAGATGGTGATCCATATTGTAAAGAACTTTGGGAAAAGTTTAAAGATTTAAGTTTAAAAGAATTTAAAAAAGTTTATGATATTTTAGGAAGTCATTTTGATTCATGGAATGGAGAAGCATTTTATTCAGATAAAATGCCAGAAATCATACAAATATTAGAAAAAAGTGGCCAATTGGTAGAATCAGAAGGCGCTAAAATCATCGATTTAGAAGACAAAAATATGGCACCATGTATTATAGAAAAATCAAATGGTTCAACAACATATGCAACAAGAGATTTAGCAGCTATTATGTATAGAGCTCGTACCTATGATTTTGATAAAGCATTATATGTAACTTCTTATGAACAAATTCTACATTTTAAACAAGTATTTGAAGTAGCAAAATTATTAGGACTACCAGAAAAATATACAAATGGATTAGAGCATGTTCCATTTGGAATGGTTCTTACAAAAGACGGAAAAATGTCAACAAGAGAAGGAAAAGTCATTAAACTAGAAGAATTATTAAATGAAGCAATCCAAAGAGCAAAAAAAATAATAGAAGAAAAAAATCCAGAATTAGAAAATAAAGAAGAAACAGCTAAAAAAGTAGGAGTAGGTGCAGTAATTTTTAATGACTTAGCAAATAGTAGAGTGAAAGATGAGATATTTGACTGGGATACCATATTGAACTTCCAAGGAGAAACAGGACCATATATACAATATACTTATGTACGAACAAGAAGTGTTATAGAAAAAGCTGGTGGAGTGCCAGATATAAAAGAGGTAGATGTAAACTATTTATTAGATGATTTTTCTAGTAGAATTATCAAACTAATCTATGATTTTGAAGAAACATTAATTCAAGTGACCGAAAAAAATGAACCATCTATATTATCAAGATATTTAATTGATTTAGCCAAAGCATATAGTAATTTTTACAATGAAAATAAAATTATTAGTGAAGATAAAAATTTACAAAATGCAAGAGTATATTTAACCTATGCTGTAGGAACAGTATTAAAAATAGGTGCTCAGTTACTTGGAATAGAAATGCCAGAAAAGATGTAAAAAAGTTTTAGACGAAAAAGCCCAAATATTAGATGAACATTTAATATTTGAGCTTTTTGTTTAATTTGAAATAAAATTATAATTTTAAACTAGCATCTAAAGCTAATTTAATCATATTATTAAGACCAGTTTGTCTCTCTTCAGAAGTAGCAACATCTTTAATATACTTAGAATCCACTACACTCATTAGGCAAGCAGCCTTTTTATTTAGCATTTTTGCAACATAGAAAAGTGCAAAAGCTTCCATTTCAGCACTAACAGGGTTGAAATTTTCTGGAACCCTAGCTAAAAATTGATTCACATCTGTCATATACACATCAAAACAATCTGTACAAACTGTATTACCAATACAAATATTTTTATTTGTTTCATGTGCGGTTTCTTCAATAATCTTATTTAATTCAGAACTACTACTTACAATATGACAATCCTCGTTATTTAAAGTCAATGCAAAATTACTTTCAGAAAAAGTATTTTCGGCAAGGATAATATCAAATAATTTTAATTCAGGCTTGTAAGAACCACAAGAACCGATTCTAATAATATTTTCAACATCATAAAATTTATATAGTTCATAACAATAAATTCCCATACTTGGCATTCCCATACCAGATGCCATAACTGTAACTTCTTTTTCTTGATATTTACCAGTATAAGCATACATTCCTCTAACAGAATTTACCAATTTATAGTCCTCTAAAAAATTTTCTGCAATATATTTTGCACGAAGTGGATCTCCTGGTGTAATCACTGTTTTTGCAATATCTCCTAAATTTGCTTCATTATGTGGTGTAGACATAAAATTACCTCCTTTAATTATTATTATAGGAATTATATCAATAAACGATTCAAAAAACAATATTAAGAAATAATTTACAAAAAGGACACAAAAAACAGATATAATGATAACAATCTACAGATAAAATAAAACCATAATTTGGAAAGGAAAAATGAAATATGAGAGAAAATGATTTAATGATAATTGAAAATTTTTTAGAAAATAAGGAGGAAGCACTTGATATAAAAGATGAACCGTTCGAAAAGTTAATGTTTTTTTACAAATCCGCGCTTAAAGAATTAGAAACACAAATCAATATTGTAAAAGATGAATTTAAAATCATGTATAATTATGACTTAATTGATAGAATTGATACAAGGATTAAAGAGCCAAAAAGTATCATTAAAAAAATGGAAAAGAAAAAATGCAAAAAAACATACTTAAATTTAATTGATAAGATAAATGATGTTGCAGGTATAAGGATAGTATGTACCTTAAAAGATGACATATTTTTTATAAGAGATTTAATAAGAGAGATGTCAGATATACATGTTATAAAAGAAAAAGATTATGTAACAAATCCAAAGAAAAGTGGATATACAAGCTATCATATGATTGTTGAAGTTCCTGTAAGATTAACACAAAGAACAATTTATGTAAAATGTGAAATACAAATAAGAACTTTAGCTATGGATTTCTGGGCAAGTTTCGAACATAAAGTAAAATATAAAACAGAACAAGAAGTAAGTAAAAAAGCTTCTAAAGAACTTGTTACTTGTGCAAAAATGATTAATAAATTTGATACGAAAATGGTTTCTATCAAAAATACATAATAAAATCTCAAAAGTAGGCTAATATGAAATAAATCTAAATTATTAAACAAAAAAGTTTGATAATGAGAGATATTATTTTATATTAGCCTATTTTTATCGTTAATTATATAAATTAATGTTAGAAAAAATTGTTATTTTTCAATAATACATTTACTTAAAATTTTAGATTAAAGCGATTGGCTAAAGTTAAATATTAGCATTTATATTTATCAGACTACTTGCATTTATTGTCTATTTTTGATATATTTTGTATATAAACTTTCTTTAATTTATATAATTAAAGATAACTAAATTGAAAGTTAAAATGAAATATATTATAATAAAATTATGAGCATATTTTAATTACTCATACAGAGAACGGAGGAAGAATATGAAGGGGGTTACAATTATATAAAAACGAGAAAAAAGAAAAGGGAGCAATTACACTATTTGTGTTATTAGCTTGCCTATTTTTTGTATTTATATTAACAGGAGTATATTTATCAACTATGAATAGATTACAACTTCAAGAACAGGAGGTTCAGCAAATTCATGATAATTATGCAAGAGATTTAGATAGAGTTGATGAAATATATGAAGAATTAGCAGATACAATAGTAATTAAGTTGAGTCAAGAACCATCAGCTGAAAAATGGGCACAAAAAGTTACACTAATTGGAGAAGCATCTAGTCAGCAGACAAAGATTATAAGATATATATTTACAGAAAAAGAAAATTCAGAAGATATAAACGAAAGCGAATGGAAAACACCTACTGGAGGAAGTGCAAATAGTATAACGGAAACTTATGAAGTAACTGAAAATAAAACATATTATTTTCATATACGAGATGAAAATGGTGAAATAAAAACTGAAAAAATAGAAATAAAAAATATAGATAAAATTGCACCGCAAGTTACTTTTGAGCCTGATGGAGAAACAATAATATTAGAAAGTGGAAGTACGGATATAAGTTCAACAATTAGTGTAAATGATTTAGGAGGAAGTGAGCTTGACACATTACAATATGCTTGGAGTCAAGATAATAAAAAAACACCAACAGAATGGCAAACATTTGAGAATGGAAAAACAGTAACAAAAGATAAAGCAATAACAATCAATGATAATATTTCAGTAAATATATATGGAAATGGAACAATAACTAGTGATAATTCTTCTGCAATATTGAGTAATTATGGAACATTAGAAATTGAAAATACAAATATAAATCTTGAAGATGGTGGAAATGCTATTTACAATGAAGAAGGAGCAACATTAACTGTAAGCGGAACAAGCAATATATCATCCAATGCAAGTTATCCAACAATACATAATTCGGGTACTGCAGAAATTACAGGAGGAACAATAACTGGAGAAAACAGTGATGCAATATCTAATATAGAAGGAGCAACATTAAATATAAGTGAAACAAGTGATATTATAGCTGAAAAAACAGCGATAGATAATTCAGGAACAGTAGAAATTACAGGAGGAACTGTTACTAATACAGGAGGAGGATATGCAATTTACAACAGGCTAGGAACTGTAAATATAACAGGAGGTGCATGTAGCCCTAAAAATTATGGAATATAAAGGAGTAGGTGGTAAAATAGTGAAAAAAAAAGAGTACAATTATAATTATATTGTTAATTATTTTGGTATTAATTGAAACGATTATCATAATAAATCAATATAAACAATATAGTGGAGCAAAAGAGTTAGAAGAATACTCAATAAAAGAATTAAGGGAAGAAATTAATAGAAAAGAAACAGAAGAAATGAAAAGGCAGCAAGAAAAAATGGAAAGGCAGCAAGAAGAAATGGAAAGGCAACAGCTAGAAATAGAATTGCAAGGTGATAATGAATAATAAGCAGAACAAACAACCGTAAATGGAAAATAAAGATATTACTTATCTACTTAAGCAAAATAAAGGCTTATAGTAAACTTAAAGTAAAGGTAGCAAATTGAGAAATCAGTTTGTTACCTTTTTATAATGTCGAATAAAGTCGATAAAAAATTATATGAATTCATAAAACTGTATTGATATATTTTAAATTATATAGTATATTATTAACATACTCAATTTGTGAGTATGAATTCAAACAACTTAGGCAGGCAAAAAATAGTTTATTCAAAAATATTTATTCAAAATTTTATTCTGATACCCAGAATTAAAAAAATAGAATAGGATGTGATGTTTATGATTGTAAGATAATCAGGTTTCTTTAGCATGCAAAAAATAAAATAGGAAAGGATGTAGAAATTATGAAAGAAAAAAATGAAATCATATTATTTGAAAATGAAAAGGTAAAATTAGAAGTAAATGTACAAGATGAAACAGTATGGCTAACTCTTGACCAAATGTCAGAATTATTTGGAAGAGATAAATCTGTTATTTCGCAACATATTAAAAATATTTTTAAAGAAGAAGAATTAATTAAGAATAGAGTTGTTGCAAATTTTGCAACAACTGCTTCAGATGGAAAAACATATAATGTAGATTATTATAATTTAGACGTAATCATATCCGTAGGATACAGAGTAAAATCAAAAGAAGGAACCAAATTCAGGATATGTGCAAACAAAATTTTAAAAGACTACATGTTAAAAGGATATGCAGTAAATCAAAAAAGATTAGAATATTTAGAAAAAACAATAAAATTAATAGATATAGCAACAAGATTAGATGAAGACTTAAGAAGTGATGAAAGTTATAATATGCTAAAAGTAATATCAGAATATACAAAAGCATTAGAAACAATAGACAAATATGACCACAAAGAAATAGAAAAGCCAAAAGGAAATAGAGATTCTAACAAAAAAATTGAATATAAAGACTGTATAGAAATTATCAATCAAATGCCATTTAAACAGACAAGCAAAATATTTGGTGTAGAACGAGATCAATGGTTAGAATCAATCATAAATAATGTATACCAACAATTTGCTATGTAAGATGTATATCCAAGTATAGAAGAAAAAGCCTGTAACTTTCTATATTTAATTGTAAAAGACCATATATTTGTGGATGGAAATAAAAGAATAGGTGCAACATTATTTTTATACTTTTTAAACTTTTATGGATTACTAAGAAAAGATGGTAAAAATACAATTGACCCAAAAACTTTAGTCGCCATTACACTATTTGTAGCACAATCAAATTCAAAAGAAAAAGAAGTTGTAATAGATTTATTAATGAATATGTTAGTAGACTTATAATGAAAATTACAATTAACTGCTTGTTGAAATAAGTGCTTTTTATTGTATATATACATTTTAAAATTCATTTGTAACAAGCAGTGAATTGTATCAAAAAACACACCTCTTACAAAAATTCCTTCCAAACCCCTTGACAGTTTACAATAATAATTATACAATATAAGAGGTTGAAAAAATATATTAAAAACAAAGAAAGTATTATATATTTATTCGAACATTGAAAATTAAATAAGAAAGAGGTGTATGATTATGGATAATATTTTAATCATAGTAGCCGCTGTCTTAATCTCATTAGTAATTGGAATCTTTGTTGGAATGGCAATCAGAAAAAAAATTGCCGAATCTAAAATAGAAGGTGCAGAAAAAGAAGCCAAAAGATTAGTAGAACTAGCAAAAATAGAAGCAGAGAATTTAAAGAAAGAAGAAATTTTCAAAGCTAAAGAAGAAATTATGAATGCTAGAACAGAACTAGATCAAGAGATTAAAGAAAGAAGAGGCGAAATACAAAAACAAGAAAGTAGAATTATCCAAAAAGAAGAAAACTTAGAAAAGCGTGCAGATAATTTCGAAAAGAAAGAAAGAGAATTAGACCAAGAAGAAGTAGCTTTAAAAGAAAAAGAAAAAGAATTAGAAGAATTACATGAAAAACAAATGGAAGTTCTTCAACAAGTTGCAAAATTAACCCAAGAGGAAGCAAAAGTGCAGTTGTTAAAAGCAGTAGAGCAAGAAATAACAACTGAAAAAGCAACATTAATTAGAGAATTAGAACAAAAATCAAAAGAAGAAGCTGGAAAAAATGCAAGAGAAGTTATTAGTTATGCAATACAAAAATGTGCAGCTGATCATTCTGCAGAAACAACCGTATCCATTGTAGCACTTCCATCAGACGATATTAAAGGAAGAATCATTGGAAGAGAAGGCAGAAACATAAAAGCACTAGAAACAGCAACAGGAATAGATTTAATAATAGACGATACACCTGAAGCAGTCATCTTATCAGGTTTTGATCCATTAAGAAGAGAAGTAGCAAGAATTGCTCTAGAAAAATTAATCGAAGATGGTAGAATTCATCCTGCAAAAATAGAAGAAATGGTAGAAAAAGCAAAAGAAGAACTATCAGAAACGATTAAAGAAGAAGGAGAAAGAGCTGTACTAGAATCAGGAGTAATAGGCTTAAATCCAGAACTTGTAAAATTAATAGGAAAATTAAAATACAGAACAAGTTATGGACAAAATGTACTAAATCACTCAATAGAAGTTTCAAATCTAGCTAGAATTATGGCAGAAGAACTTGGACTAGATCCAAAACTTGCAAGAAGAGCAGGATTATTACATGATATAGGAAAGGCCTTAGATCATGATATGGAGGGAACACATGTCCAAATAGGAGTAGACATATTAAAGAAATTTAAAGAAAATCCACTTGTTATCAATGCTGTAGAAGCACATCATGGAGATGTAGAGCCACAAACTCTAGAAGCTGTATTAGTACAAGCTGCTGATGCAATATCTGCATCAAGACCTGGAGCAAGAAGAGAAACATTAGAAGCTTACATAAAGAGATTAGAAAACTTAGAATCCATAGCAGATTCATTTGATGGAGTAGAAAAATCATTTGCAATACAAGCTGGTAGAGAAATAAGAATCATCGTAAAACCAGAAAAAATTTCAGATGACCAAATGACACTATTAGCAAGAGATGTTTCTAAAAAAATAGAAGAAGAAATGGATTATCCAGGACAAATAAAAGTAAATATCATTAGAGAAACAAGAGTTGTAGATTATGCAAAATAAAAGTAAACAGGTAACAGGTAACAGTAAAAAGTTACCTGTTTTTTTCATAATATAACATTTTTATATTGACAAAAACAAACGAATGTTTTATAATGGAGGCGGTGATATTATGGAAAGACAAATATTACATGTAGATGTGAATAATGCATTTTTAAGCTGGACAGCAATAGAAATGTTAAACCAAGGAAGTGATATTGATATACGAGAAATCCCTTCTGTAATTGGTGGAGATGAAAGTAGAAGATCAGGTATCGTATTAGCCAAAAGTCCAAAAGCTAAAATATTTGGCATCACAACAGGAGAAACATTATATCAGGCAAGAATGAAATGTCCAAGCTTAAAAGTATATCCAATGAATTATAAATTATATAAAGAATCCTCAAATAAATTATATCAATTGCTATTTCAATATACAGACAAAATAGAAAGATTTAGTATAGATGAATGTTTTTTAGATATGACAGATTGTCTAATGGGAGATGCACTATTAAACAAGGCATATGAAATCAATCAAAGAGTAAAAAATGAATTAAAATTTACAGTAAATGTAGGTGTAGCACATAACAAACTACTTGCCAAAATGGCATCAGATTTTACAAAACCAGATAGAGTACATACATTATTTGAAAATGAAATAGAGACTAAAATGTGGCCATTACATGTATCAGAATTATTTATGCTTGGAAGAAAGACAATTCCTAAATTATATAATATGAGAATAAAAACAATAGGAGAACTAGCAAAAACGGACAAACAATTATTAATCAAAAAATTTGGAAAACATGGTGCGATGATGTGGGAATATGCAAATGGAATAGACAATTCAGAAGTACAGTACAAATTTGAGAAACCAAAAGGGATTGGAAATTCAACAACATTGCCAGTGGATGTTAATGAAATAACCAAATTAGAAGAGATACTATTATTGTTAACAGAACAAGTAACTTATCGATTAAGAAGGTATAATCTACTTGCAAATGTTGTCAATGTTCAATTAAGAACAAAAGATTTTGAAGACAAATCCCATCAAAGAAAATTACCAGAAGCTACCTCAAATACCAAAGATATTTATGCAGAGGCAAAAGAATTGCTACATGAGATGTATAAAAATGGAACTCCAATAAGATTAATCGGAATGAGAGTAGATAATTTAGTTGAAAAAAATGAATTACAATTATCTTTATTTAGTCATGAAGATAGCGAAAAACAAGAAAAAATAGACAAAGTAGTAGATGACTTAAAACAAAAATATGGGTATAATAGTATAACAAGAGCAGGCAAATTAAACTTAGACAATAAAATTAAATTAAAAGATGTATAAGGAGAATATATGCAAGATATAAAAGAGATTGCAAATCAAATAAAAGAACATGGCGGAAGATTATATTTAGTTGGTGGTGCTGTAAGAGATGAATTGCTAGGAAAGGTAACTCATGATCAAGATTATTGTGTAACAGGATTAACCGTAGAACAATTTCAAGAGATGTTTCCAAAAGCCCATTTAAGAGGAAAATCATTTGCTGTATTTGACATAGATGGTAAAGAATTTGCAATGGCAAGAACAGAAACGAAATTAGGAATGGGACATAAAGAATTTGAAATTTATACAGATACCAATATAACCATAGAACAAGACTTAGCTCGTAGAGATATAACCATAAATGCAATAGCAAAAGATGTATTAACACAGCAAATCATAGATCCATATAATGGAAAGCAAGATTTAAGAGAAAAAATCATAAGAGCAACAACAGAACATTTTAAAGAAGATCCTTTAAGAGTATATAGAGTAGCAAGATTTGCAGCACAATTAGAATTTGAAGTAGAAAAAAATACAATTGCAATGATGAAGCAACTAAAGAGTGAATTAAACAGTCTATCAAGTGAAAGAGTATTTGCAGAATTTCGTAAAGCACTAAATACAGAGAAGCCATCCATATTTTTTCAAATCTTAAGACAGGCAGATGTATTAGATGTCCATTTTAAAGAAATCAAAGATTTAATTGGAGTAGAACAACCAATACAATATCATCCAGAAGGAGATGCGTATAATCATACCATGTTAGTACTAGATAAGTCCGCAGAATTAACAGAGAATCTAAAAGAAGATAGAAAACTAGAAATCAGATTTTCGGCACTAGTACATGATTTAGGAAAAGGTCTAACACCAAAAGAAAAATATCCACATCATTATGGACATGAAAATACAGGAGGGGAACTAGTAAATAAACTTGGAAAGCGCCTAAAAGTACCAAAATCTTGGATGAAATGTGGTAAAACAGCTTGTAGAGAACATATGAGAGGTGGAATATTTTATAAAATGAAACCATCTAAAAAGGTAGATTTTATAGAAAGAGTAGACAAATCATTATTAGGACTAAATGGATTACAAATTATTGTTATTAGTGATAAAACAAGTGGAGGAAGAGAAAACAATATAGAAGATATCAATTTTGAGAAGATAGGAAAAGAATGTTTAAATACAATAAACGGAACATATATAGAAAATAAATATTCTATAAAACCAGGAATAGAATTCGGAAATAGATTACATGAAGAAAGAATAAAATGGATGATAAATAAGTTGAAATCGCCATAAAAATATGATTTAATATACGAAATAAGGAGGTACTTATTATGAATAAAAAAATGATTATTGGAATTGCAATAGCAATCATCATTGTCATTGCAGGAACAGTTACAGCAGTATTTATTTTAAATCAACCTAAAAATGATCCAGCTGAAACATGGCAAAAATATATAGCATGTATCAATAATAAAAACTATGAAGAAATGTATAATATGCTTACAGAGAGTTCTAAAAATACAATATCACAAGAAGATTTTATTGCAAGAAATAAAAACATCTATGAAGGAATCAATATGGAAAATATGCAAATCTCTAATCTACGAGTTGCTGAGATAGAAGGAAATAATAATATAAGTGAAATATCCTATTATTCTACAATGGATACAGAAGCCGGAAAAGTAGAATTTGATAATACAGTAAGATTAACTGAAGACAAAGAAAAAGGATACCTTGTCAATTGGAGTTCAAGTTTAATTTTTCCTCAATTAGGAAATGAAGATAAAGTAAGAATCTCAACAATAGAAGCGGAAAGAGGAGAAATTATAGATAAAAATGGAAATGTTCTTGCAGGAGAAGGAACCGTATCATCAGTAGGAATTGTGCCAGGAAAATTAGGAGAAAACAGAGATCAATCTATCGAACAGATAGCGAATTTATTAGGAATTAGTACAGATTCTATCAATAAAACCTTATCATCTTCTTGGGTAAAAGATGATACATTTGTACCAATAAAAAAAGTATCTACAACAGAAACTGCATTAAAAGAACAATTATTACAAGTTCCAGGAATAAAAATTACTTCAGCATCTTCAAGAGTATATCCATTAGGAGAAGCGGCAGCACAATTAGTTGGATATGTACAAAATATAACTGCAGAAGAGTTGGAAGAAAACGCTGATAAAGGCTATGATAGTAACAGTGTAATAGGAAAAGCAGGTTTAGAAAAAGCATATGAAGATAGACTAAAAGGAAAAGATGGAGTAGAAATCTATATAGAAGATTCTGAAGGAAATAAAAAAACAGAAATTGCCAAAATTGATGTACAGAATGGAGAAACCATAAAATTAACAATAGACGCAAATATTCAAACACAATTATATAATGAAATAAAAGATAATAAAGGATTTTTTGTTGTCATGGAACCAAACACAGGAGCAATGTTAGCATTAGTTAGTACACCATCATATGATCCCAATAAATTTGTTCTAGGAATGACAACAAAGGAATGGAATACCATCAAAGACAATCCAAACAATCCAATGTTAGTAAGATATTTACAAACTTGGTGTCCAGGTTCAACATTTAAACCAGTAACAGGGGCAATTGGATTAACATCAGGTTCATTAAGTGCAGAAGATACATTTACCTATAATGGACTAAGTTGGCAAAAAGATGATAGTTGGGGATCTTATAATATTACTACTTTAACAGGATATAGTGGTGCAAAAAACTTACGAAATGCAATCATCCATTCAGACAATATCTATTTTGCACAAGCAACATTGCAAATTGGAAAAGATAATTTTATCAATGGTTTGAAAAAAATAAAATTTAATGAAAGTATTGATTTCCCACTATCTATTTCAAAATCACAATATTCAAATGATGAGGATATCACTTCAGAAACACAACTTGCAGATAGCGGATATGGTCAAGGACAAATATTGGTAAATCCAATACATATGGCTTCTATTTATTCTGCTTTTGCAAATGATGGAAATATGGTAAAACCATATATTGAAGAGGAAGAAAATAAACAAGTAGAATATTTAGTGGAAGGAGCTTTTACAAAAGAAGCGGCAAATACTATTAAAGAAGATTTGATCCAGGTTGTAGAAAATCCAGAAGGAACAGCAAAGGATATGAAAGTTGCAGGAAGAACAATTGCTGGAAAAACAGGAACAGCAGAATTAAAAACATCAAAGGATGAGGATGCAGAAATATTAGGCTGGTTTAATTGTTTTACAGCTGATTCAAATAATAATCAATTATTAGTAATTAGTATGGTAGAAGATGGTAGAGATATTGGTGGAAGCCATTACTTAATCAGTAAAATAAAATCTTTATTTTAGTATAAGGGGAAATTTTTAAAGGCAAATGATACGAAAAATAATATGGAAAAAATCATTAAAAATCACTGAAAAATTTTTTGAAGAATTAGAAAAAATTTTTAAAGAACTAAACATTAATCCAATATATGTTGCAACATATATAGATAATACTCAAAAAGAATATAAAAATTTAGAAGAATTACTTCAAAGCAATTTTGATAAACAAATTTTAAACTTAAATATAAAAAGTAAAGAAGATGCAAATCTTACAGAATATTTAGAAGTAAATTTATTTACGAATTGTAATACTGTTATAACAACTTATAAAGATGTTATACAAATTTTATATTATGTAGAAGATGAAAATAAAGATGCTATATTACAAAATAAGATAATGACACTTTTGCAAAATACTACAGAATTTGGATGGCAGTGGACTAAACTTGGTATTACTTTTTGGTTTTTAATTTTATTTATGGTTGTTTTAATAATTACATTAATCATATTGTCCAAGAACAAAGAATTATATGTAAACAATGCGCTTACAATGGGAAACCTTATATTTTGGTCTTTAGGGATAGTTGTTGGAATGTGGAGTGTATTAATAACCAGAAAATTAGATAGAATTATAACAACTAAATATACAAATCCAGTTATATATTATATGGGATATTCAAAAGAAAAATATGATAGAATAAAACATATTAAATCAAATATTTTTTGGACAGTTATCGTAGGAGGAACGCTTAGTTTAATATTTGGTTTGATAGGAATTTAGTATAATTACCTATATGGAATAGCCTAAATTATAAAAATAAAATTTAGGCTATTATTAACTTTAAGGGTAAACCACGGGCTATGCCCGTGGTAACGGAAAACTTATAGTTTTGAGCAAAGAAACAAAAATACCCACTCCAAACATGATATAATATTAAAAGTTTGACGGCTTAAAATATTAA
>CALXUT010000048.1 GCA_944391755.1 uncultured Clostridia bacterium | reverse complement strand
TTTGTGCAGTATTTTTATCTAAAATTTTTATTTCTATGGAAACATCATATGTATTTCCTGAAGATTGCAAAGAAGCTAAATAGCTTTGATAATCTTCATTTGTTATTTTTCCTTGTTTTATAATATTATCTACAAATTGTGCAGTTAAGGTTTCTACAGTTAACTGTGAAATATCATCTCCTCTATCTGCAATTAATATTAAAGGAACTATAAACATAAGTATTGATGCTATGATAATTCCTACGATTGATAATGTTGAGTCTTCCATATTTTATTTATATTAGTCAATTACTAATATTCTCCTCTCTCAAATTTTCTATCACAAAATAGTCCTTAGATAAAACCATATACTATTGCAATACATATGTGATAACTCTTTTTTTGGTTTTATTAATTTCTAAATCATCTGATTCATGACCTATTTCCGCATCTTCTTGATAATATTCTCCTAAATATTCTTTGAATGTATGTGTTTTAAAGAATTCATATAAACCCTCTGGATGACTAAGTTTATCTCTAAAATTGGTAGCACCTGCAAGAGCACTTTGCCCTTCCAATAATATAGCAAAATGTTCATTTGCATTTTCAGCATTACCAAATAATTCTCTCTCAAGGTCAAAATAATAAACATCTACCGGATCATTGTAATTTACATCTACTGCTTGATATAAAACTAAAGGCGTAGTCCCATCAGATTGATAAAATTCTACACTAAAATTTTCTTTATATGCTTTATAAATCGTAGGTACAATTGTTTCAACACTTACAACCCTATTTCTTATATTAGATGATGTTTCAATATATGTATAATCTTGTTCTCTATCCTTTATCATGATAACATTATCAATTGCTTCTCTTGCTTGTGAAAAAGAAGATATACTAAGCGTTAATGCTAACACAAACATCATTACTCCAAATGCAATTTTTAATGCTTCTGTTACATTTTCCATAGTATATCTCCTTTCTAATCACAAAATTAGTCGTTTTTAACAACATGAATTTTTGTTATAAGTCTTGAAGCTTCATCATATTCAACCCAAACATGGTATGATTTACCTGTATCTACTCTACTAGGACTACGAGTTGCACCTGTGCTTAATAATACATTAGATTCATCAGTACCATTATATACTGTAACTTTTTTACCTTCATCTGTTTCATTAATATTATTATTTAATACAGTTTGAAGCATAGCATTAACTTGTGAACCTCTTTGAGCCTCACCTTCATATCTTATATATTGATCATTATGTGCTTGTATTTCTGTATCACTAAGGTCTACCCCTTGTACAGTTTCTGCTGCCATATTATAAACAACTAATCCTAAAGATATGATTAATATTGCTACTAATATTGCTGCTGCAATTAATAATGCTTTGGTTGCGTTCTCCATAGTATTTTTCCCTCCTTTTACTTTTGTGTTTATTAAAATCGATAAATATATTATCGAACTTTATTAACATTTTATAATTGTTCAAATAATAAGTAACTTACTCTTCCTGTTTTTTCATGATATTCTATTTTTGAACATTTAAATTGTATATTTCCATAATATACTAAAAATTGGTCTGTTCCACTATTATAAAATGATTCCATCTTATAGGTAGTTTCATTATCTTTTATATAAATTTCAATTTCAATGGAATTTTCATCATTTTGTATAAAAAAACCTTTTTCGTCTTTGGCAATTCCATTTTTCGTATTTTTATCTACTGCTTTATTAATGACACTTGCCAAGTCAATTCCATATATTTCATTATCTTTATATTGTTCAAATTCAGCATTTTCATCCATAATCATATTATAATCTACTTTATAGGAAGCATATTGTACAGCTACAATGCATACAATTATGATGATAATTGCTAAAATGATAACTATTTTTTTCATATTCTATCCTCATTATATCATTTTGTATTATTTTTCACAATAATTATCTAAAAGTTATTTCATAAACTCTTCCTGTTATTTGACTAATCAATACATCAGTACTATAACATTTATATTGATAATTTGCATCATATTTTGACAATAGGTCATCTGCTTGTTCATCAACAATTTTCTGTAAATTTGGTATTGTTATTGATTCCCCAGAAGCACTATATAATGTTGCATTTACTTTTACATACAAATTATTCTCATTGTAGTCTTCGTCAGGCATAGATGCAAAGTCTGGATTAAGCTCTATATTATTTTGATATGCAATATTAGCAGCTGTGATAATATCTTGAATTCTCAATTTAAAATCAATTCCATATCTTTTCCCTCCATATGTAACAGTACCATTACTGTCAGGTTGCATATTAATATATTTTAAGAATTGGGTGTTAAATTGAGTATTTGCATTTTGTTCCATCGTGTCTTGAGTATCTGATATATATCCTTGTAGAGAATAGTATAATGCAACTCCTAATGAAAGTACCATTATACCTATTAATACTCCTGCCACTATTAATAATGCTTTTGTTGCATTTTCCATACATGTTTCCTTTCATATATTTATTAGTTAAATTCTACATTTCCAGCATCATCTACTCTAATAATAAAATTCATTTTAGATATTCTTCCTGTATCTTCATCATATTCAACTTCTGTACAATCAAAATAGGCTCTTTTAAATTGTGTAAATTGATAATATTGTAGCGTAATTTCTTTAATCTTAGGTATAATACTAGTTTTAGTAGTTCCTATAGATTCTCCATTTTCCTCATTGATATCTAAATGTATATTTAATGTAGATTCTATTAAATCTGCTCTTTTTAGCCTATTCGAAATTTGCGTACTAACAGCTGACCATGAGTTCGTATTATAATCACTTGATTCATTTATCATAATATTTCCTATATTGGAAGCCAATGTTTGTAATTGGGATGGAGTAGGATTTGAAACACCTAAATCACTTAATTTAGATAGAAGTTGAGTTTCAATTCCAGTGATTGATGTTAATCGATAATCAGCTATTCTTAACTCCCTCTCATCATGTGATGTCGTTCTATTGGTTATTTCATGACTAGAATTTACAACATCATCAATAATACTATCAGTAGAAGAATCTGTGGGATCATATTTAAATTGATTAATTACATTATCATCTATTAAGTCTATTGTTACTTCTATTCTTTCAAAATTCGTTCCATCTTGATATGTTTGATTTTCATTATAATCAATTACTCTATTCATAAGAGATATCAAATCTGTACCTCTTATTTGTTCTCTGTGATAATTTTCAAATTTTTCATTAAATTCAGCTGTTTGTGCTACAATTTCTCTATCACTCTCAGATTGATAATAATCAGATACTTCATTATAAAACATCATTACTAATGAAAGTATCATTACGATTATTAGCATCCCTGCTGCCATTATAAGAATTTTAGATGCATTTTCCATTTATACCTCCTGTTTACTAAGCTCCTAATTGTGAGAAAGCATCTGTCATACTTGTTAAACCTATTACAACTAATGGAATAATTAAATATCCAACAAATAAACATATCATAGGAGCAAAACCTACACCTTTTCCAATTAATCCTTTTCTTGATATTAATTGGTCATTTGTGTCTTTTCTCTTTTGTTGATGATAATCTCTATCTGCATCTAACTCATCAAAAGCTTCTCTAATTGGTATTTTTTCAACAGCTGCTTGTAAACTTTCAACAATCCTTATCATATCAGGATGTGTTATAGAATTTTTTAGTTCTTCTAATGCTTCCCAAGCACCAGCTTCATAGTTATTTACACATCTAGCAATTGGTTCTTTGAAGATATTAGCATATCTTTCTAGCCATTCAAGAATCATTTCAACATTTACTCTCTCTATTTTCATAAGCATTACAATAATTGTTTGGAATTGCATTACTTCGCTTTCCATTTCCATTTGTCTCATTTTCTTTTGGAAAATCATCATCCATACTGGAGCCATATAAGCAATGATAGCAAATACAATTGCTAATAACTCTTCAAACCATTTCATGCTTTCTGAATTTACTATCTTTAATTTGCCCAAAACTCTTTCAGCATCTGTAGGAATATTTTCGTCTCCTTCTTCATAGTATTTAGATTTTTCCATTTCTTCTTCAATTTCTGCTTGTGTAATATCTAAATCTCCTTTAAGTCTATCAATAAAATAGTTGTCTTGTTGAGTTAATTCATCTGCTTTTCGTTGATTTTCCTCTGATAATGTTCCCATAACAGTTGTTTCTGTTGTCGGTTCTGTATATACATAATTTATAGCAATTCTATGTAATTGTGCCGATAAGATTATAGTCCCAACAAATGCCAGTACTGCTAAACAAATTCTGTTTATATACACCCATTCCATTTTCGATTTCGATGCAGAATCTTTTAATAGCCTTTGCATTTTTCTATAATCTTTTGAACCTTTTTTAGGAATAAAGGCATTTATGATTCTCTTCAAAACAGGAATTCTATATATTTTTTCTTGCCAAGGATGCTGATTTGTAGCAATATCGACTTGTACACCACCATTATCTTTTAATTTTCTTGTCATGATATAAGATACTACCGTTAGCAAAACGATTAATATTTGTACAATCATTCCTAATTTTCCATTATAAAAACTTGATGTAAATGCGAAATTAGACACTGACCAATTTTTTAATGGTTCAAGTAAAAGTACTGGTGCAATTGAGATAAATGCTAAACTTTGAAATACATAGTTTAATTTATCTCTTTTTAATATTTCAATTTGCATTTCTTGTGTAATATTATTTATATTTTTTAGGTATAAAGAAGATCCATCATCTTCTTTCCTATCACCAAATTCTTGGGTTAAATAAGATATTCCAGCAAATTCTTTTAAATAACTATTTGGTGCAATATCATAATATTTCTCAAGCTCTGTTTCTGGATCATCAGAAATTAATATTTCGTAAATCTTTTCACCTTGTTTTGAAACATTTTTCTCATCATCCAAAGATACTTGATAAATTGCTTCTTCAACCATGTTATATTCATGGTATGCATGTCTAATTTCCGCAAAAAAGTCAATTTGCTCTTTTAATAAGTTGTTATCTATTTTATCTACCATTCCATCAACAGCTGTATCTACTATAAATAATTCAAATATTAACAATATACACATAAGTAAAAGATTACTGTGTGTTATGATGATTGTTAATGCAACAACAGGTATTAAGATACCTATCGCCTTTGTCAATATTCTTGCAGAATCTTTTCTTGTTGTATATTCATCATCAATATTTAAAATTTCTAGTCTTCTTCTTAATTTGTAAATATATCTTTTTATAAAAGGTGTTTTAATATAGGTTAAGTACAATTTTTGATACAATATTTCCATTGAAAATGTATCTGCTTTTGTACCTTCTTGTAGTTTTTTAATTTGCTTGTATTCTGATTTTCCCATTTTCTTGTTTAATATCAAATATGCAATAATGATAAAAGCAAATAATACACCTGCACCAATCATTATATATTTAAGTATATTGGTATCAATCATTTTTTATAAAAACACCTCCTATGCGAATTTTTTTATGCATTTCTTGGTTTTCTTCCTCTTCTTTTTGGTTCGCCTTCATTAGTTACACCTACTGATACACCAACTCTTTCTTGTTGTTCCATTCTTTCTTTTCTAATTTGAGCACCCCAATTTCTTTCAACAAATTTATCAAATTCTTCAACATCAGATTCGTCCATATTCATTCTCATTTCTTGAAGATTTTTATCTGATATTTTGTTTGTAATTACATATTCTCCATCAACATATTCTAATATATTTTGATAGGTATATAATTTTTGTTCTGTCGCTTTTGAAAAATAGGTAGTAGCATTTTGGAAAAATTTTTCTACTTTTCCATCCATTGTTTTTTCACTTTTATAGTCATGATCATATGTTGTTGTATCCTCTACTGGAATACATTCTGTGATTCTTTCTATGTATCTTCTTCCTCTAAAGTCTTTTACTAAGTGTATGTCAAAATTTAATACTTGTACAACCTGCTCTTCTGCAGTTTTCTCATTTTTAAATACTCCTGCTCTCAACATTGAGTTACGAAGTGCTGTAACTAAGTCTGGGAATGTTTTTGCATGGTGTGTAAATAATGTGAATTTTGATGCAACCTGTGCAGATTGAATCATCCATGATGCTACGGGGTCTGTTGCAACCTCACCTATAATATTTACAGAACCATCTGTCTTTTTTTGAACATCCAAACACTCTTGTCCAGCAATTGTATCTGTCTCACGCATTGATAAAATATTTCTTGTAGGATATATTTTTCTCAAGTGTAACTCGAATGCCGTTTCTGTAATACGTAAGTTCATTGTTTCATATATGTTTTCTATCATTGCCATCAACATGGTTGTCTTACCACAACCTTGCTCACCAGTTAGTGATATAATTCTTGCTCCTTTTACAAGATATTTTAGTAAATTAATCGTATCCTCATATCCTGGAAAAGTAACGATTTGTTCTAGTGTTGCCCTCTTAACATCGAATTTTCTTACGAAGAATGCCCATGTTTCTGACATGCGTGGTCTTACTACAACGACACGAGAACCGTCTTTCATTTCATTGATTTTATAACCATTAGTATCTGACAATTGTCCCGGGTTATTATATTTATATATGTTTTGGCAAACCCTTTTTAATTCTGCTTCTGTTCCAAATGAAAGGAATGCTAAACGAATAGATTTACCTTGGAAGAATATCCAAATACTATCACAAGCTCTTGGTACCTTGTGTTCACTAACTTGTTCTAGATAATCTCCTTCTGTTTGTGCTACTTGACTCAAAAAGCTTTCTGGTAATCCAGATACACCACCAGATACACCATCTATGTTCATATCTCTTATTTCATCAATGGTACTATATCCTTTGTAGTGTTGATATATTCTTTGAACAACTACTTCTAATTTATCTTGGAAAGATAAAACAATATTTTCTTTTTCGTATATTTCATCTATTTCTTCATCTGTTATTACATAACATGGCTTTGTTTCACCTTGAATATATTTTAATGTTGCTAAATTATATCTTTTTATAAATTCTGTTAAAGCTTCATAGCCAAACTCTTTTTTATAAACATAAAGTAAAATGTCAAATTTATCTTGTGCTGTCAATAGTGATGGTATATCAAATGGAATTGCACTTGATATATTTGTTTCATCCACACCATATTCTTTTGATAATAGGTCTGCTATTAATTCTTTTACATATCTTTTATCATTAACATCTCCATATGTACACCCCTTTAAAGCTTTCTTTAGAGCATATTTCTTGTTTTTTCTTCTTTTTAATTCCTCTTCTGACAAACCAATATCATATAAATTTATTTTTGTGATTTCATCTAGTCTTTTCTTTACATATTCTCTCATTTTATCAAGAGTATATGTTTTATCATCTTTTTCTATTTCTTGTTCTACTTCTGCATTTTTATTTTTATTGATATAGTATAATACAGACATGATAGCAACAATAAAAATAACAATGATTAAAATTGTATTAAATATTGACATTTTCTCACCTCATTCTCATTTGCAAATCTTTTAATCTGGTTATAATATTTGTAACTAACTTAAATACTTCAGACATAAAAATATAATTATCATCCGTCTTATCTTTTATATCTCTCATTTTCAAGAAAAACTCTGTAACACCTGTTTCTTCAGCCGCCTCAAAAAATAATGTATTAAATGGTATAATATTGATATCTTTTTTTTCTTCTAAATATCTAATTATATTCTTTTTGTTATATTTTGATGCTTTATTATATTTCCCGATTACAGGAATACACTTTGGTCCCATTATATTTTTATCAGTAGTTTTCAATTCTTTATATCTATTCAAACTCTCTAATCTTTGTGATAATACTAAAACATTTACATTTGCAATTTCTAATAACTGTTCTCTTACATCTTTTCCTACCTGATTATCTATATCCACTAATACCATATCATAATATTGATTTGCTAGCTTTACTAACTCTACATAGCACTCTGTAACTTTTTTATAATTATGCCATTTTTCTTCATCACTTAAGTCTCCTCCACCCGAATAACCATTTAAAACTTCTAATCTGTTTTTAAATATTACTTTAGTATAATCTGTAATTAATGATGGTTGAATTTTATTACTTAATACCAATTTTGATAAGCCTTCTATACCATTTTCAACTGCTATATTATTATTTTTTAATGCAAGATTGCCTAGTCTTTTTTGTACAGTATCAACCCAGAAGCAATTTTTTATTGTATTTTCTCTATAACTAGTTGATAGTAATAATATTTTATAATTATGCTCTATTGCCATTTTTGTTGCAACAGCTACAGCCGTTAAAGTTTTTCCTGTCTGTTCTTTATCATCATTCCAAAATGTTACAATTGACATTATCATTCTCCTTTTATAGATTTTTTGCTATAGACCTTATTTTTCTTTCTCCTATTTGTGAATCTATATCATTTGCTAAGAAAATTACATTTTCTCTATAAGAATTACTTAAATTTTTTAGTTTTATCTTGGAAACTCTTTGATTTTCTATAATTGCTGCTTGATCTCCATTTTCAAGTAAGAAATATAATTTGTTTTCATCCCATACTATTTTTAACCCTAATGATAAAAAATCAAAATAGTCTTCTTCTTCTTTCAACATTTCTTTTGAATAAAAGATTTTTGTCATATGTAAAGGAACCTGTAGTCTTTCTAATATTTCAATTCCTTTTTTTAGAGAATATGCATCAAATGAAGTTAGATAATATAATCTTTCAGCTGATTGTAAAGAATAATCGACAACTGTATCATAATTATCTGTATCAACTAACATGATGTCATATTGCATTTCTTCATTTTCTTCAAGTCCAAGATATTGTCTTATATTTTCTATTGAATCAAATCCAACTGCTACATCTATTCCCTCATATTCTGTAATATATGATTTCGTAGGGTTTATTGCTGGAACTACATATTTACATTTTTGCATGATAGTTGCATCTGCAACTATCACTTTTTGGCCTGCCATTGTTAGTATTTTTGCTATACATAAAATCAAATCAATTTTGTCATAAACTCCTATAAAACCAATTTTTCTCATATTATAGTTTTTCTTCCTTTCTATATAATGCCTTAAAACTTCACAGTAAGGGCATTTGTTATGCCCTTATTGTTCTAATTATATTTTACTGCTGATTTAATGATTGTAGATATTGTTCTCTCATCGCTTGTGAATTTCCTGTGCTTTCATCTAATCCAGATTGAACATTTGTATTATATGATTGTTCATTATTTATTTGTGTTTGTAGATATTGATTTCTAATATTTTTCATATTATCTGAATATCTTGTAGCTAATTCTTGCATTGCTTCATTTACTACATTTGGATTATCTACTACCCCATCACCATTTGTATCTAATTGTCTTGTTACAGCTTCATTTGGAGTATAATCAGGTGCTGCAGCATCTTGTAATCCTGGGTCAACATATTTGTTAGCATATAAGTATGCTCCTGTTATACCATAAGCCTCTACAATTGCACTTGATAAAGACAATATTTCATCTTCTCTTAAATTAACCCATATTGTGTCTGGCACATAGGTTACACCATCGCCTTCTACTGGAATTTCCACTTGTACTTTAGAAATGACAATAAAGTTTTGACCATTTGGAAGCATTAATCTGATGTCTACATAGTCATTTGTTGTTAAATCCATAGGCAATATAATCATATTGTATTCTTGTTTTCTCATATCCTTTGTTACAACTGCATCTGATTGAACAACATAATCTCTTGTCATAACTGTATTCGCATTTAAATCTATTTTGGCTAATAATGGTACTGTATTAAGTTCTATGTATTCTCTTGATAATGTATTATTTTCTATTTTATAAACATAGCAGTTTCCAGTATTTAAATCTTCATAGACTCTTGTGATTTGGTCTATAGAATTACTATCTGTTGCAAAATATCTTGTTTCTCCGTCAACTGTATCTTCAAATGGATTTCCACGTAAGCTTACAGTTGAATCATCAGCTTGATTGTAGTATTGTCCATTTTGATAACTCAATTCTATGATAGAATCTGGTTCTCTAATAAATAGTCCTATATCATCTCTATATAAAACTTTACCATCTTGTGTTTGTAAAAACCATGAATCTACTACTTCAGCTAATGAAGTTGCATTTGCTGGTATTTCTTCTACATTTATTTGTTTTAATTCAAACATGTCTTCTGTAAGTATTTGACCACCTTTTACATCTTGGTTTAATACATATACTTGTCTCTTCTGTCCTATTTCTGCTTGTAATTCCTCATTTTTTTGTCTTAATTGTAAGAATAGAAAAACGATTACTATCCCTGTAATTAATAATGTTATAATCATTCCTAATAAGAATGAAATTCTTGATTTTCTTTGCATTGGATTAACTGCCATTTTTTTCTCCTCCTTATTCGCATTTTCATATGCTATCTTTATTCATTTTACATCATTTTCTGATGAAAATCAACATACTTTTCTGTTTGTAATATAAACTTAATATATTTGTAACGTTTTTGTAATATTATCCCAAAACTATTGATTTTAGTGCATTTGCGACTCCATCATTGTCATTGGAATCTGTCACAAAATTAGCCACATTGATTACTTCTTGTGTACTACCTTCCATAACAACACCTATTCCAGCATTTTCAATCATTTTTTTATCATTTATGTTATCTCCTATTGCAATAATTTCTTCGTTTTTTATATCTAATTTTCGTGCTAGTTCTTCAATGGCTTCCCATTTATCTACATTTTTCGCAGAAATTTCAGTATAAAAATACTCTACAGGAATCTCTTCTGTTCCTTGTTTTATGATTTTTCTAGACATGTGTGAGATTTCTAGTACTTCAATATCACTTATTTCTTTTATTTTTTTCAAAATAGAATTAAAAATCGTTTGATTATTATCACATATGGTTATTTTAATAATTTTTTCTTCTCTTTCTGCTATATAATCATATATATTTTCCATAATATGGATATGTGTTTTATTGGCTTCATCTTTATTTAGATTTTCTTTATAATAATATAGCACATTATAGTTTAATGATTTGGCTAAAACTTCTTTTTCAGTATAAAGATTATAAAAAATACTATTTTCTTCACAAATTTTTATAATATCTAAAACTTTTGATTTTTTTAATATATTTTCGTATAAAATTTGATCATTTTTTACATCATATAATATAGCACCATTTCCTGATATAAAATACTTATCACATGTAATTTCTTTTGCAATGGTTTTTAAAGAATCAATTGGTCTTCCTGATGCTATAATAACTTCTACGCCCTTGTTTTGTACTTGTTTAATAATATCTTTTGTATTTTGTGTTACTTCTCCATAAGAATTTAACATTGTCCCGTCTAAGTCGATTGCTGCAAGTTTATACATATTGTTTCTTCCGTCCTTTCTACTTAAAAACATTTTTTCTTTGATTTTTTCGTTTTTTTCAAAATTTTTCCTGTTTATTTTCACAAAAAATTGTACATCATATATTTAGAAAAAGCAATAGTTTTTTCTAAGAAATGTTATATATAGCAGGAGGTGAAAAAACATGGCAAACTCAAACAACAGCAACAAAAAATTAGTTCCAGAAGCTATGAGTGCTTTAGATAAATTCAAATACGAAGTTGCTTCAGAAGTTGGTGTAACTTTAAAAGACGGATATAATGGAGATATATCAGCTAAAGATGCTGGTAAAATCGGTGGTAATATGGTTAGAAAAATGATACAACAAGTTGAAAACAATATGGCTAACAAGTAGTTTTTACTATCCTAATTTCTTAAGTACTTTTTAGTACTATGGCAGAAGTATTTTTCTTGGTTTTATTTATGTTTTTTGTTTAAGCATACATAAAGGCAGGAGATGTGCTCCTGCCTTTTCTTTTATTCAATTTCTTCGTCATTTAAAACCTTTTGTGCATTCAAAGTTGTAAGTTCTTCTAGTTTTTCTTCAGAAATGATTTTTCTTATTTTTTTTAATGCTTTTGGTATGATAGTGTACGTATGATTTACTCTGTGAACATCTGAGCCTAAAAAATGAATGACATCTTCTTTTAATAATTTTTTCATTGTTTTTTCAGCATCTTTGCCATACCAACCAACAATACTACCATAATTTGATTGAAACAAAGCTCCCATTTCTGATAATTCTTTTACATATTCCATATCTTTTTGAACATAATGATATCTTTCTGGATGTGCGATAATTGGTATATATCCATTTTCTATTAATCTATAAACCATTTCTTTCCCATTAAATGGCTTCATATTCATAGGAAGTTCAAACAATACATATCTGGAATGATTGATTGTTGAAGCTTCTTTTTCTTGTAATAAAGATACCATTTCATTTGAAATATATATTTCACTTCCGAGAAATAATTCTATATCATTCACTTGTTTCTGCACATAATTTAATACTTCTTTTCTTTTAGATTCATTTGCTTCGCAATAATCTTCCATATAATGAGAAGTAGATATTATTTGGGTAAAACCTACTTCTTTAGCCTCTTGTATTAAATTTAAAGTTTCTTCCATATTTCTAGAACCATCATCTATATTTGGTAATATATGTGAATGAAAATCTATCATGCTTTTCTCCTATTTTCTGTATTTATATTTATTTCTTCTTTCTCTTCTCAAATATTCATTAAATTCTTTTAATACTTCTGCTGTTTTTTCTTCTGGTGTTTTTGCAGAAGTCGCTTTTGGAGCTTTTTGTATCTTTATTTCTTCTACCTCTGGTTTTCTCATTGCTTTTGGTATATCTGACTCATCTCTTAAACTATTATTTTCTATCTTTTTGCTTTCTAACTGAACAGATGATTTGGACTTATTACTTATATTTTCATCTTTTTTTGGTTTATATTCAAATTCTGGTTTATTATTCGTTTGTGCTTTTTGTGAAATTGATGAATAATAATACGTTTCATTATATTTTTTTGCTGAAACAGGTATTTTATTATAAACAATTCCTGCTATATTACCTCCAACGTTTTTTATCCCTCTTATTACTTTTTGCAAATCATCTTTCTTCGTTTGATTATGTGCTGTTACAATAATAGTAGAGTCTACTATTCTTGATAATATAACAGCATCTGTAACTAATTTTGATGGTGTACCATCTATAATGATTAAATCACATTCTTGTTTTAACTGTTCTAATAAATTAACCATTTGTGGTGTTATTAATAATTCTGATGGATTTGGTGGAATATTTCCTGCTGGCATTACATATAAATTAGGAACTTCCGTTTCTCTTAAGAATTCTCCTAAATTTTCTCTATTGTATCCATTTTCACTTACACCTGAAAGATAATTTGATAATCCTGGTCTTGGTAATACACCAAATATATTATATATTCTTCCTTTTCTCATGTCTGCATCTATTAAAATAACTCTTTTTCCAGCTTGTGCAAATGCAACACTTAAATTTGAAGCTACCCAACTTTTTCCTTCACCAGGTAATGTTGATGTTACTAACAATGTTTTTAAAGGTTTATTTGTATTCATAAATTGAATATTTGTCCTTAATGTTCTAAAAATTTCAGAAACAGGAGATTTTGGATCTTTGTGTGCTATTAATTCTTTTTTCATTATTTTCTACCTCCTTTTCTTTTTTTGCTTTTTCCTTTTTCTTCTAAAGCTGTTTCATATATTGGTATAGAAGCAAGTACTGTTACTCCTGCTATTTTTTCTATATCTTCAGAAGATTTTATGGTTGTATCTAACATATTCATGATTAATACGTACATTGAAGCAACAACAATTCCTATAAACGCAAATATAATGATTGTTTTAGCATGATGAATATTTGATGGTTCTTGTTCTACTTCTGCTTCATCAACTACATGAACGTTTTCAATACCATAAAATTCTTTTACGTTTTCAATAAATACTTTTGCCATTTCATTTGTAATTTTTGCAGAAAGTACAGGATCTTCATTTTCTACTTTTATTTCTATTACTTGTGCATCATCAACTGCTGATACACTAACATTCTTCCTAATCTCTTCTGGATCTGCATCTATTGCTAAATTTGATATAACTGTTCTAATTACTTTATCACTTTCAACTAATGTTCTATATGTAGAAACTAAATTAGAGTTTAATGCTACATCTGTTGTTGTTATAGATTCTTGACCAGTCGTTCCTGTTTGTGATGAATTTGTTGCTAATAATAATGTCGTTCTTGATTCATATTTTGGAGTAACAAAACCTAAACTATATATTGCCCCTATTGTCATAAATATAGCTGTTATCAATATAATTTGTAATCTTTTTTCCCAGAATACTTGTAACAATTCTTTTAAATCTAATTCTTCCATTTCTTCCCCCTATTTGTCTGTTGTTTTTTCTTCTATTATTTTTTCTTTGGAGTTATTTTTTGCCATTATTGCAGCATATATTGCTATTAAAATAATTGCAATAACCATTACTCCAGCTCCAAATGCCATGATTTTATCGATTGTTTCTTGTATAATTTTTACAATTACATTTGAAAATGCATCATTAAATATCTTTATTCCTTGAATATTGATTTTTGAAGTTACTATGTTACATGCTATAAAATTAAAAATTGCAGTTGCAAATAGTACAATTCCAATTCCTTGTATATTTTTTGAAGGTTTTTTGAAATTTAATAAGGCTAATACTATGATTCCTAATACAAGTGTTATTGTTACTATATCATATATTTTACTTAGTATTGTATTTGCTTTCACATACATATCATGAATATTATCTTCGTAATCTGTATGTAAAACTGTATTTGTATATTCATTACATATTTGTGTTACAAATTGTTCTATAGCTTCTTCATTTCTACTATTTTTTATGCCTAGCTTATCTATGTTTGCATGTAAATTATTGGATATTTCTGTGGTATCTATTTTTTCGTCTGTTCCTTGAAATATATTATTTAAGATAATATTTATATCATTTTTTACTTTTTCTTCTGTACATATATCATTTAATACTTCTTCATCTAATCCTGATTGATATATGTAGTTCTCAAAATTTGATTTTACGGATTCATAAATTTCTGCATAAAAATTCGTTTCTTCCAACTTTTGAGTAATATAGTCCTGATTTAGTATAATAGAAGAAACTGTCGTAATGATTCCTATTGAAATTACGCATGTTGTTAAGATTGTTATCACTATAAATTTTATGATGTTTACTATTACTTTCATTTTTTCTTCCTTTCTATTTTACTAATTCAGCATATACTACATATCTTTGTGTGGCATATCCAATATTGTTAAATGGATAGCATGTATATAACATTAATATTTCTTTATCTCGCTGTACTGGGAGTTTGTCTAATTCTGTTTCTTTTATTAATTGCATATCATAAACTTTGTATGTATACTCTCCATATGATGTTGTTATTTTTATTTCATTACCAATTTGTAATTCGCCTAGTCTTTTAAGCATTTTTTTGTAATTATGTCCCATATATATGATGGAACCACCTTCACCTGGGAAGTAACTTCCACTAGAATGTCCTATTCCTTTTTTTAAAACCTCTAATGTATCTCCAAAATATATTGGCAAATTGACATCGATTTTTTCAATTTCTATGGTACCATATTGTGTACCATATTCCGGATAGTTTTCTAATGATTTCTTTTCTTCGTTTATTACGGTTGGTTCTTCTACTTTATTCGTATTAATTGTTATGGAAACTTTATTTACTAATGAAAAAATTGTTCCTATTTCTTGCCCTAAAAATAGATATATTACAAGTATTAGTAACCCTGTAATAAATAAAGCAACTATTATGCTACTAATAGTTGCTTTTAATGCTTGTACAAATTTATTTTGCATTTGCAAATTTTCTCTTTGCTACAACAGTGATAGCTAGGGCAATTATTGCTATTACAGAAACAACTAAAACAACATTTAAGTTATTTCCTGTGTATGCTAATTTTCCATTATTTTCTGTAACTGTTTCGATTAATTTTCCGTCTTGGTCATATATTTCTACAGCACCTGTTTTGAAAACTAATTTAACATTTATTAAGTCTGCAGCTGATGTTGCTATTGATTTTAATTGGTTCTTTTGTTCTGTTGTTAGATCATCATAATTTGTTGCTCCAACACTTTCCATTAAAGTTACAGCTTCATCTGCTTTTGCAACTATTGCATTTGCTTGTTCGTCTGTAACTGGATTTTCAGATAAGTATCTTTCTATTTTTACTTTATCTGATGCTGTCATCCCATATTTTGATCCTTTTGCATATAGTTCATCTGCTAGAGTTGCTGATGTTGCTGCATTTACAACTGTTGCAAATGCCATTACTAACATTACAAATAATAATGATACTGTTAAAAATTTTTTCATTTTTACACTCTCCCTTTCCTTTGTTAAATTTCTCCTTGATTATAACATTACATTTTTTTTAATGCAATAGTTTTTT
>CALXUT010000047.1 GCA_944391755.1 uncultured Clostridia bacterium | reverse complement strand
ATGATTTTCTTATTATTTCTTATTAATTAATAAAATTTATTTAATATGCTTGTCCTCTATTTTATTAAAATCAAGTTTTCTTATATACTATTATTAGTATAGCATAATTTTCCTAAAATTACTATATATTTGTATCACTTATAAAATTTTTATTTTATTGAATTTTAAAGTGCCATTTAAAGTGTCATTAAAGTGCCACTTATAGTGCCATTTTTTAATATCATCATTAATATTGCTCTAAATAGGCTATTACACCCTCATCTTATTTATTTTTATTCAATTATTTTTCAAACTATACTTCTGGACATTAAGAAATTAGGTGTATGATTTCCTACTATGTGTCCTTCATTAATCATTCTTTCTACAATTTCAGATGCTGTATTTAGATAATGAGAAGTTATAAAAAAAGTTGCTTTTACATCATTTTCTTTTAATACATCCAAAATCTTTTCAGTATACCCCGCTTCATATCCACAGTCAAAAGTTAAGTATATATTTTTTTCTAAACTTTCTCCCAAACATATTCCTTCATTTTCTTCTAATATTTTTTTATTTTCACTTCCTACATCTGGTTGTTCATGATTGCTGTTTCTTTTTATCCCCCAGCTCATTTTTTTCGTATCATTATTTAATGCTTCTTGATTCGTATTTGAAGCTACATTTGAACTTGTAGACACTATATTTTGATTTTTTTGTATAAAAACAACACCACAAATAATTAAAATGGTGATACATATACAATAAATAAATTTTATCTTACTATGCATTTCTCCTCCCTCTGTATTTACAAAAATACCTTGATTTTCTTTGTTTAATTTTATGAGCAACAAAAAAAAATATTACTTATTAAAAATAAGCAATATTTTTTTAATTTAAATGTATTTCTGTAAAACATTATTCTTTTATAAATTTCTTTTTTCTTTCATTATATATCTTAGCTTCATCTTTTCTTCCTATTCTATAATACAATGCTATAATATCATCATAAAGATTTAGTAAATCAGAATCATATTTTTCTGGATACATGGTTAAATAATTTTCTAAAATATCGATTGCCTTTTTATAATATTTTTCAGCATTATCATCATTATTTAAGTTTTCATAAGAATAAGCTAACATATAGCAAATCTCAAGATGTGCTAGTACAATATCACTTTTTTCAAAACTTGTTTCACTATTTATATCAACTTTTTCTAGTATGCTCAAGGCTTCCTCATTATATTTTATTGACTCTTTATAATTATTGTCTTCTTTTAATAAAGACATACCAATATAAGAATTTACATTCATATCAGATAATGCTTTATCTAAATTGTTTAATTTCTCATATTCTTTTAACTTATTTTTAACAAATTTTGTTGCTCGAATATCCATTCCTGCCTTATCTTCTACCTCTATAACGAAATTTATTAATTGTTCTATAGCTTCGGCATATTCTTTTTTATTAATTGGTAATAATTTTTTTCTAATAAAAACACCTTTTCTGTAATAAGTTAATGCCTCTTCGTATTTTTTCTGTAGTTGATATATACTTGCTAAATTATCATATACTACACCTAAAAATTCATTCGCTTCTTCATCTTTTTCAGCTTTTCTTTCTAATTCTTCTGCTATTTCTATGGCCATTTTACCATATTTTTCGGCACTTTTATATTTTTTTAAAGTTGTATATATGAAAGCTAGAGTTGAATATTGAACACATAAATCTTTTTCTGATTTATCATACTTTTCCGTTATTTCAATTGATTTTTTTAGATATTTTTCTGCTTGTTCATATTGTTCTTGCGCTATATATACTTTTGAAAGGTGAAAATATCCCATTTTCATATCAGAATACTCTTTTATTTTTTCTGATAATTGGATAATTTGACAAAAAATTTCTTCAGCTTTGTCATTTTTCTTAATTTCATAATATCCTTTTCCCAAAATCTTGTATACCTCTATAGTATCTTTTGTTTCTATTTTTAATTCTTCTACCTCAATATAGCGTAAATATTTTTCGCATAAATCAATTGCTTTTTGATATTCTTGTTCTTCATCTAACAAGAAATTAGCATAAACTATCATTGTCTCTCTAAGAAGTCCACTCTCTTTTTCAATTCTCATTGCTTCTTCATAAGTTTCTTCTATTTCTTGAAATCTATTTTCATTATTGGTATCTAATAATAATGTATCTGCTCTTTGATGTAATTCATTTACTTTTATTTTTAATGCTTCTTTTCTCTGGTTTTGGATTGCTAATAATTGATTCGCTTCTTCTGTTATTTCTTCTAATTTCAATGCTTCTTTTGCTGCTTCTATATCACCATTTTCTAAACATTTTTTAGCATAAATCTGTCTTTTTGATAATTTTCCTTCTGTCGAACTTTTTACAAATGAACTTTCTAAATCAATAATCTTTTTTTCAAGTTCAAAAATAGATTCTTTCACATTTTTTCTTTTATTTTTTATTTCTGTAAATTCATCAAACAATCCATCATTATCAGGATCTTCTTTTAGTTCTTCTCTCAACTTCCAAAAACTTTCTTCTAATTCTGAAGCTTCTTTTTTTAAAGTTTCAAGATTTTTATTATTTAAAATAATGGGAATATTGTCTAATTTCATTATTTCTTTTTCATTAATATAGATTTTTCCTTCTTTTGTTTCTATTTTACCTAAACCTAATGTTTTTAAATGTAACACGATATTTAATTTAACTGTATCTATATTTTCATAACTATTATAATAATGTCCAAGTTCTTCATCTAATTTTTTCATAAATTCTATTACAGATTGTCCTATTGTATCATTTGTCTTTTTTATATAAGTAGATATTTTTGGATGTTTATACTCTACAAAATTTTTATAGGCAATGTCAAATTTATTAATAGATTTTTCATCTATTTCTTTTTGAAATATAATAAAAAATAATTCGCTTGATTGAATTTCTTCTCCATCTATTTTAGGTTCATCTAAGATTAATTTAAAATAGATATTATATTCTTCGTACTTATCGTTTAAATCTCTTATAAAATTCCCAATTTCTCTTTCATCTTGTAAAAGCTCCTTTTCATTTGCAATTAAATAAATATTTATTTTCTTCATATTCTTATACTCCTTTTAATACTTTATAAATTTATTATATAAAACGATTCCATCTTCTTGTACTTTCATTGAATCCCCTATTATGTTTTTTATGCTTTCTGCTATTAAAAATTTAAGTTGCATCACATTTTCAAATTCTCCAACAGTGACATCTTTTGTAAGTTCTTTCTTAAATTCTCGTACACTTGTATCATAATCTACTTTTTGAAACAAAACACATATATTAGGAACTTTTGATTGAATGGCTACATTATATTCTTCTAAAGTATATTGTCCTACCTTTTTTCCAACTAACATTAAGAATATTTCGGATTTTTCTATTTCTTTATTATATTCTTCTTGCTTTCTTCCGAGTCCAATACTATTATCATGGAATTCACATTCAAATAATTTAATTTTTGTATAATAATCAATTAATACATCTTGTATTCTTCTTATAAAATCGCCAATTTCATTTCTCTCTTCTTTAAATTCATTAATGGAAGATGCTAAAAAAATTTGAAAATTGTTCATATATCACACCTCTCTTTTATTTTCTTTCTATATCATACAATAAATATTAAAATTTTTCAAATTTTTCATAGCTGTTTTTTACATTTTTTAGGCTATTTTTTTATAAATTATAGTTCTGTATTCCTTCATATCGCTAAGAATCTAAAAATATTCATATATTCAGATAGCGTATTGACAAGTCTTATTTTTTGTTTTATATTAATTTTGTTATGCTTAAATACTGTCTAAATTTAGCTAAATATAGCTCATTTGCAATTTTTTAAGGAGGTTAATATGATAAATTTCATAATTTGTGATGATGAAACATATATGCTTGATAAGCTTTCTTTACTTTTTGAAAAAGCTTTTATTAAGAATGACTTCGATGCCAAAATTGTTTTAAAAACTACAAATTATAACGATATTTTTAAATTTATGTCCTCTCATCTTGTAAATGTTGTTATTTTAGATATAGAATTTCATGGACAAGATATTACTGGACTTGATATTGCTGAAAAAATTAGAAAAATCAACAAAGATTGTTATTTAATATTTACAACAAGTCATTTTGAATATGTTATGCAAGCATATCAGTTTAAAACATTTGATTATTTAATTAAAAATGCTATAACCGTAGATTCGCTTTCAAATACTTTAATTAGGTTATTTGATGATATTTCTAATTCAAATAATCGTTTCTTTAAAATCGATAATAAAGGAACTTTTATTGATTTAAATGATATTCAATTCATAGAAAAGAATGGCATGAAAATCATATTCCATGCTTCTCACAAAAATTATGAGGCTTATAATTCATTTTCAAAAATTGAAAATAAGTTACCCAATAATTTTGTGCGTTGTCATAAATCTTTTATTGCCAATATAAACAATATTAATCATGTTTCATTTTCTGAAAATATAATTACTTTCAAAAATGAAAGCTTTTGTTATATTGGCCCCAAATATAAGAATTCTTTTATGGAGATGATTAATCATGATACAATTTTTAAATAATATGATTAAAAGTTTAACTCAAGAAAATCCAGAACTATTAAAATATCTTTTAATTCCATCAAGTTTTATTGAAAATTATATATTTATGATGTTATTTTTGACATTTTTTAATGTGAAAAATAGTATTAAACAGAAAATTTTATATGTAATATTAATGTCAATAATAAGTATAATAACTTCTAGCATTTTATCTGAACCTTTAAACATCTTCATAAATTATACTTGTATATTGCTCTTAATAAAACTCATATTTAAACTAAGCATTTTGAAAAGTGTTATATCATTAGCTCTTTCAATTTCCATATTTGGCTTATTGAATATCTTACTACAAAATCCTTATATGTCTATACTCAATATATCACTTGATATGTTACTAAATATCCCAATATATAGATTATCTTTTCTAATGTGTCTATACTTGTCTCTACTGATTATATGTATCGTTTTAAAGAAAATCAAGAAAGTAAGATTTTCATTAGACTTTTTAGATAATTTAGATAAACAAACTTTAATCATATTATATATTAACTTGATTGTAGGTTTTCTAACAATATCCATTCAACTTGTTATTAATACTTTTTATATAGATATTGTACCATTAATCATAACCTTCTTAAATTTTATATTATTAATTTCTTTTTTCGCATTAAGTATTTATAGTTTTACTCGTGTAATAAAACTATCTAATACAAAAAGAAATTTAGAAAGTGCTAAAGAATACAATAAATCTTTAGAAATCTTATATGATAAATTAAAAGGATTTCAACATGATTTTAATAACATTATTACCACTCTCGATGGTTTTATAGAAAATAATGATATAAATGGTTTAAAAGAATATTTTATTGAAGTAAAAAAAGATTGTAAAATTATTAACAATTTATCTTTATTAAATCCTAGAACTATCAACAATCCCGGTATATACAGCTTGTTGAATAATAAATATTTTAAAGCTACCAATCTTGGAATCTCTTTTGATATAGACTTTTTCTTAAATTTAAATGAATTAAAAATAAATACATATGAATTTTCTCGAATACTTGGAATATTAATTGATAATGCGATTGAAGAAGCTGAAAAATGTAATGAAAAAATAGTGAAACTTTCATTTAAAAGAGAATATAAAAATCATAGAGCTACTATCTTAATCGAAAATACCTATTCTAATAAAAATGTAGATATTGAAAACATATTTGCAAAAGGAATATCTGGAAAAGAAAATCATTCTGGTATTGGATTATGGGAAGTTAGGAAATATATATCCAAAACGAAAAATTTAGATTTATTTACAAGTAAAACGAATAAATTCTTCAAACAGGAATTGTCCATATATGATTAAAGAAGTGTTAACACACTTCTTTATTTTTATCTCAAAAAAGAAAAACTTCTATAAATGAAGTTCTTCCTTTTTGAATTGAATTTATAATGTTTTGGAAAATATTTTTGTAAATTAATCTTTTTTTATTAATGAAGCTGGCATTTTTGGTTGATGAACTATCCAAACTACAACACATGCAGTATTAACTGCTTTTGCATATTTTTCTGCCATTTTAGCTAAGAATTTTACCATAATAATTCCTCCTTCTTTTGTAAAAATATATAACATAAAAATATAATTAATTATATTTTTATATTAGCAAAGTTAAGTATTTGCATATACTTCATGTCCATATTTATTATCTGTTAATTTATACACAATTCTTGTAATCATTAGAGTTTGTATAAAATCTCCGATGATAATAATTGTTGTAACACTTGGTATATTTATTGTTAATGCTATAATGAATTCGACTGTTAAAACAATATAAGATAATATTTGCTTTTGTTTCCTTTCTTTTTTTCTAAGAATAGGTACATTTTCCGTATCCGCTGGTGCATACAATTTTATCATTATCATACAAAATACCCAACAAGCAATGCCTATCATATATTTTGACATACCTTCTATAATTACATATTTGCCGAGTAAGGCAGTTCCACAATATAATGAAAGTGTATAAATAATACATGATATATGTGTTTTCATATGTATTCCACCTGAAAAACTTCTATATGCGACTATTACTATAAAAGAAATTAATGTTAGTTTCATTATTCCTAATAAATATGCAACTATAAAAATCAGAAATATTTTGGGCAGTTCCCCAATTATGTTTTGAAGCCCATACATGATAACTTCTGCTCTTTCTTCATCCACTTCTGGCATTTCTTTTCTTATTTTATTGGTTAGAATTGTACAGATTTTGTCTATCACTTTTCTCACCTCAATCTTTACCTTAAGTACATTTTTAATTTATCACCTTTTAAGAAAATATTTACAGATTTTTTATGAAATTGTTTATTTATTTTATAAAAACATGTTTTCTTATTTTCATATAAATTTTAGCAATTTTCATAAAAAAAAGAAACAATTAAATTTGTTTCTTTATATCTTATTTAATTCTAATTCTTTTAAAATACACCATGTTCCGACACTTTCTGGAAAGCATTTAAATGTCATCTCTTCTTTACTTACTGGATGCTGTATTGTAAGTTCATATGCCCATAATGCTATTTGTTTTCCTTTTCCTCTTGTTCCATATTTTTGATCTCCAAATATACTGTGTCCAACATTAGCCAATTGTACTCTAATTTGGTGATGTCTTCCTGTATGTAAATTTACTTTTACTAAAGATAAATTTTTTACTTCATTATACGCTAAAACTTCATAATCTAATTTTGCTAATTTCGCATTCTTTTTTTCTTTATTTACCACTTTACTCATATTATTTCTTTCATCTTTATATAAATAATCTTCTAGCGTTCCTACTTTATTTTCAAATGTTCCATCAACAACTGCTAAATATTTCTTTTTAAATACTTTTTCTCTTACTTGATCACTTAATCTTGATGCCGCTTTAGAAGTCTTGGCAAATACCATTACACCACCAACAGGTCTATCTAATCTATGTACTAAACCAAGATATACATTTCCTGGTTTGTTGTATTTTTCTTTTAAATAGCTTTTTATCATTGTAAGCATATCGATATCTTCTGTTTTGTCTGCTTGTGATGGAATATTGGGCTGTTTTTTTACGACAATTATGTGATTATCTTCATATAATACTTCTAAATGTTCCATTTTAATTCTCCCATCTTCCATATATACCACATGGCAATACTAATTTAGATTCTTCCATTGGTAATCCTATTTCTCCTGAAGATACTTTTCCTTTATACTTTTGGCTAACTGTTAAGTTTAATATATTTTCTAATACTTTACTTGATATTCCTGTAGTATAAGAATTGATTAAGAAAAATAATGGATTATCAGAAAGTACTTTTGTACATAATTCTACTAAATCATAAATATGATTTTCAAACTGCCATACTTCTCCATTTGCGCCTCTACCATATGATGGAGGATCCATGATAATAGCATCATAATGATTTCCTCTACGACTTTCTCTATTCACAAATTTTACAACATCATCTACTATATATCTTACTGGTCTTTCTTCTAACCCTGATGATTGTATATTTTCTTTTGCCCAAGTTACCATTCCTTTTGAACTATCTACATGGCAAACAGAAGCTCCAGCAGCACTACATGCAACAGTTGCTCCCCCTGTATAGGCAAATAAATTTAATACTTTTATTTCCCTTCCTGCATTTTTTATTTTATTTGTCATCCAATCCCAATTTACAGCTTGCTCTGGAAACAAACCTGTATGTTTAAATCCCATTGGTTTTATATTAAAAGTTAAATTTTTATACTTGATTTGCCACCTTTCTGGCATTTTTTTATTATATTCCCATGAACCTCCACCTGTTTTACTTCTATGATAAGTTGCATTGATTTCTTTCCATTTATTTGGAAAACTCTTATCTTTCCAAATGATTTGTGGATCAGGTCTTGATAAGATAACATTTCCCCATTTTTCTAATTTTTGTCCATCTGCCATATCTAGTATTTTGTAATCTTTCCAATTACTTGCTATTTCCATATTTACCTCTTCTTTCTTTATGGAAATATTATACACTATATATTTACATTTTTCAATTGTTTGACTTGTTTTTTCGCTTGTTCATAACCAATTTTGTATAATTCTTCTGCTTTACTAGAATCTAATAATGAAACTTTTTTTAAATTTATATTTATTAAATGATGTATCCCCTGTTCTTCATAAACAGCTAATTCTCTACCTTGTAATTCCATTGCTCTAGTAGCAACTTCTATAATATCTTGACAGCAATCCTTATGACAATAAATAGTGTCAAATGCAATTCCAATAACCTCATCTACTCCAATTAGTTTCAAAGGTCTCCATGGAAGATTCTCTCTTGTTCCACCATCAATTAATTGTATTCCATCATAAGTGCATGGTGAAAATACGACTGGAAAAGAGCAACTAGCCCTTACTGCAGTTGCTATTGGAATATCTGTTATATATTTGGTATTATCTAATAGCAATTTTCCTCTTACTTCTTTTGAAGATGCAATATAAACGGTTCCATTTTGTAATCCTACCATAGAAATCATTAATGGCATTTTGATTTCATTGATATTTTCAATTTGATTTTTAGAACAAATTTCTTTTATGATCTTTTCTATTACTTTTCCACTATTTAATCCATCAATAACAATTTTTCTTTTAAAGAGTAATCCCCATACGAGTTTTAAAATATTTTTCCATTCAAAATATTTTATTTTCTTTGCGTAATTTTTAAACATTTCCCACATTTCATCACTTGTATATCCTAATGCATACATTGTTGCTACAATACTTCCTGATGAAGCTCCAGAAACACAATCAAATTGAATTCCTTCTTCTTCTAATGCTTTTAATGCACCAATATGTGCTGCAGCTTTTATTCCTCCACCAGCTAAACATAACCCTCTCATAATATCCCTCCTGAGATAGTGTATGTTCTTGCCTTGATAGATTGTTACTTATGTACCTAAAATTTTTGCACTCATTTGAATAAGTTCATAAATCAAATAAAAATTTGCTCCTGCTAAAACAAAAAAAGAAATTACTGCAAATGAAAGTAATTTATGTTTTTTAAAAAATTTCATACAAATCCTCCTTTTATATTCATAACTTGTCCATATTAATATATATGAGAGAATTTTCTATTTATTCTAAAAATACATATCATTTCATCGCAGTAATTTACAAATTATTGTTTATTTAGTTCTTCTAATATTTTTTTTGCTAAATTTTCATTTATTCCTTTTATTTTTGTAAGTTCTTCTATACTACTTTTACGAATTTTGTCAACGCTTCCAAATTCTTTTAGCAATACTAATTTTTTTGCATTTCCAATTCCTTTTATCTCATCTAATTCAGATTTTGTAATAGCTTCATCTCTTAATTTCCTATGATAAGATATAGCTGTATCATGTACCTCATCTTGAAATTTCGTTATTAAATTCTTCAAGTTTTCAGATATTTCTAATTCTTTTCTGTTTTCATCCATTAATGCTCTTGTCTGATGTTTTTCGTTTTTTACCATGCCAAATACTGGAATATTTAATTCATATTTGGCAATTGCCGTTTTTGTTGCTCTTATTTGTGTGATTCCACCATCTGCAAAAATGACATCTGGAAGTCTTCCAAACCCACTTGAACTATTATCAATAGAATGTTTTAATCTACGAGTGATTACTTCTTCCATACATCTAGGATCATCTTGTCCATATACTGTTTTAATTTTGAATCTTCTAGACATATTTCTTTTGATAACACCATCAACCATTACACACATTCCAGCTACAATATATTCTCCAGATATATTCGAAATATCATATGTTTCGATTTTTCTTGGTAGTTTGTCTAACCCCAGTACCTCTTTTAGTTCTACCAATATTTCACTTCTATCTCTTTCTTTATTTTCTAATGTAATCTTTGCATTATTATCTGCCATTTCAACAAATCTTAGTTTTTCTCCTTTTTTTGGAGATTTTACTTCTACTTTTCTTCCCGCTTCTTTACTTAACCATTCCTCTATTGCTTTTTTGTCTTCTAATTCTTCCCTTACCATGATTTTATTTGGAAGATTTTGATTGTCCATATAATATTGTTTGATAAATCCTGATATAATTTCTGCATTTTCCATTTCTTTTAAATCAGGAAAGAAATAATGTTCTCTTCCTACCATTTTACTACCACGAACGAAAAATATTTCTACACATACTTCCATCTCAGATTTTGCAATTCCAATAACATCTATATTATTTTCTGTAATATTTGATACTTTTTGCTTTTCATTTACTCTTTCTATAGCTAACATTCTATCTCTAATATAAGCTGCTTTTTCAAAATCTAGTTTATCTGCTGCTTCTAACATTTGTTGTTGTAAATCTTTTAATACTTTATCAATCTTTCCTTCTAAAATATCGATTATTTCATCTATTTGTTTTTTATAATCTTCTTTTGATATATATCCCATACATGGTCCTAAGCATCTATTTATATGATAATTTAAGCATGCTCTTGTTTCTGATCTAAAATTTCTACATTGTCTTATTTTATATTTTTGTTTTATAAAATCCAACATCTCTTTTGCTGCTCCAGGATTTGCATATGGTCCAAAATATTTTGAACCGTCATTTACTATCTTTCTGGTTATGATTACATTTGGATAGTCTGATTTTACATCTATTTTTATATATGGATATGTTTTATCATCTTTTAATAATACATTGAATTTAGGCCTATTCTTTTTTATCAAATTACATTCTAATATCAACGCTTCTGCTTCATTATCTACTACAATATATTCAAAATGGTCTATTAATGAAACCAGTCTTTTTATTCTTTCTGTTTTATCTGTTTTTCTAAAATAGGATCTTACTCTATTTTTCAGATTTACAGCTTTTCCAACATAGATAATTCTATCATCTATATCATGCATGATATAAACACCTGGTTTATTTGGTAACATTTTTAACTGTTCTTCTATATTAAACATCTGCCTTTTACCTCCTTTCAACCATTACCTCTCATATATTTCCTCTATTATGATACACTATTTTTATGCAATTTGCAATAGTTATTTTTTGAAAAACTATTGCCACATTTTTCATTTTGTTGTAATATAATATGGTAAATTGAAATATACAATATTTTTTAGAAAGGAGTTATTCTTTTATAAAGCGCCTGGACTTAAAAAAGTTGACGAGGTCTAGAGTTATCGAAAATTTCGGCGGATGCTCTAGTGGATCTACTTTATCCATTAGTATTAATTAAAAATCAATAGAAATATTGTAACAGAGGTTAATACATAAGTTCCTGTATATTTCAATTCCACAAATTATTTTTAAGGAGGATTCATTATGTGTGGAATTATTGGATACATTGGGACTAAAAAGGCCAGTCCTATATTAATTGCGGGTCTTTTAAGATTAGAATACAGAGGTTATGACTCTGCAGGAATTTCAACTGTAGAAAAAAATGGACTTTCCGTTATGAAAGATAAAGGTAGAGTAAAAAATTTATATAATTTAGACGGAATTGACAATTTAGAAGGAACAATTGGTATTGCTCATACAAGATGGGCTACTCATGGAAAACCTTCAAAAGAAAATTCTCATCCTCATCTTGATAATAGTAACAGTTTTGCAGTTGTTCACAATGGAATTATAGAAAACTATAATGATTTAAAAAACTTTTTATTAGATAATGGATATACTTTTCGTTCTCAAACAGATACAGAAGTAATACCTAATCTTATACATTATTACTATACTAAAGATGAAATTGATGATAATTATAGAGTCTTACGTGCCGTACAAAAAGCATGTAAAGATTTTAAAGGCAGTTTTGCAATTCAAGTAATTTCAAAATTTATGCCAAATAATATGATTGTCGTTAGAAAGGATAGTCCTCTTGTTATAGGAAAAGGTGATAAGGAAAATTATATTTCTTCAGATATTCCTGCAATATTATCATTTACAAAAGATTTTTATCTTTTAAATGATTATGAATTTGCACTACTTTCTAAAGATACTATAGAGTTCTTTGATATAAACTTAAATAAATTGGATAAAAAAGTAACAAGTATAGATTGGAATACTACTGCTGCAGATAAATCAGGTTATGATGATTACATGCTAAAAGAAATATATGAGCAACCAACAGCTATAAGAGAAACAATTGGTTCTCATTTACCAGAAAATGAACCATGCCATTTTGAAAATCTAAATTTAGATAAAAAATTTTTATCTAATATTAACAAAATGTATATAGTAGCTTGTGGAACGGCAATGCATGCTGGACTTACTGGAAAATTAGCAATAGAACATATTTGTAATATCCCTGTAACTGTAGATATTGCTTCAGAATTTAGATATCGTAATCCAATTATAGATAAAAACACACTATGTATATTTATCTCACAATCAGGTGAAACTGCAGATACGATTGCCGCATTAAAATTATCAAAATCAAAGGGAGCAACTACACTTGCTATATCAAATGTTATAGGAAGTTCCATTACGAGAGAAGCTGATTATACTATCTATACTCATGCAGGCCCAGAAATTGCAGTAGCTTCTACAAAAGCATATACTTCACAAGTTATTTTATTAAATATTTTAGCCCTTTATTTTGCTGAAATATTAGGCAGTGTTTCTCAGGAAGAAATTTCTAAAATGAAAAAAGAAATACTTGCTTTACCTAACAAGATAGAAAAGGCTTTAAATACTTCTACAGAAATAAAAAAATTTGCCAAAAAAATATATCAAGAAAAAGATATATTCTTCTTAGGTAGAGGTGTTGATTATAATACAGCTTTAGAAGGTTCTTTAAAACTAAAAGAAATTTCCTATATCCATTCAGAAGCTTATGCTGCTGGTGAATTGAAACATGGGCCTATTGCTTTAATCGAAAATGGTATAACAGTTATCAGCGTAATAACTGATGAAAAATTAGTTGAAAAAACTTTAAGTAATATACAAGAAGTAATCTCTCGTGGTGCTAAAACATTAGTAATTACCAATCAAACTTTACCAAGTAATAATATTGATGAAGTCATTATGGTTCCTAATACAAATGTTTTATTATCACCAATTATTTCTATTATTCCTTTGCAATTGCTTTCTTATTATATTTCGAAGGAAAAAGGATTAGATGTTGATAAACCTAGAAATCTTGCAAAATCTGTAACTGTTGAATAAAAAAGCCACTATTTAGTGGCTTTTTTATTTTATCTCATTTCATCTAATTCTGCTTGTAGTTTTTGGATTTGTGCTTCTTTTTGAGCTCTTATTTGTTGTCTACGCCTTTCTTCTGCTTCCCTAACTTCTCTTCTTCTATTTACCATAAATTCTGAATTATGACATGCTTTTCCAGTCTGTACTGAGAAAAATTTTTGATATTGGTTTTCTGGTGTTTTTCGTACTCCACCTATATACTTTCCACAAGGAGTATCTGGATTCTCTTCTAATCCTTTATTTAAATACCTTTCTACTCTTTGTTTACTCAATAAATCTTTCATTACCATATAACAATAGTTAGAATCTGATTGTAATAATTGTAAATCGATTTCTGCAAGAACACCTCTATAATCAAACATTCGTCCCATCATTCCCTTTTTATCAAACATAACAGCATCATCTTTTCCATACCATGATACAGCACAATTATGAACAGGTCTACCTCCTAATTGAAATGTTTCTAAACTTGATATTAATCTTGTTGTATCATAGAATTGTTTAAAATCTGCATGTTTATCGTAAAAATCCACTTGTAATCTACCATCTTGCGTCATACTAAATTGAACGTCAAATGGTAATTCTGGTTGCTGTGATTGTTGTGGTTGTTGACTATTTTGTTCTTTTCTTTTAAATCTATCAAAAAATCCCATACTATCATCTCCATATTTCCATTTTACCATATTTTCATAAAAATAGCAAATAATAAAAATTACTTTAATAAAGTCCTTTTTTACTCTATTAAAGTAATTTTTTAATTATATAAATATTTTTGTGGATTGATTGCTGTTCCATTTATTCTTATTTCTAAATGTAAATGAGGCCCTGTTGAATTTCCTGTTGAACCTACTGCAGCTATAACATCTCCAGCATTTACTTGTTGACCAACAGTTGCATATAATTTACTACAATGTGCATACCAAGTTTCTACTCCATTACCATGATCAACTTTTATAAGGTTCCCATATGAACCATTTCTTTCTGCAAATGTTACTGTTCCTGATGCAACAACTTTTATTGGAGTTCCACTTGCGCAACATATGTCAGTACCTGTATGTGCTCCTGATCTTATACTACTTCTAGAGCCAAATCTTGATGTAATTTGTCCATTTACTGGAAGCGTTGCTAATATTACTCCATTTATGGAAGGCATTTTACTCTCTTCATCTTCTTTAATCAATGCTGCAACTTTTTGTTCAACTTGTGCTTGAGCAACTTGAACTGTTTCTATACTAACAGAGTTAATGTCTTCTGTGTAATTTTCTGTTATTTGTAAATCCAATTCTATTGATTTATCTTTATTATTTTCTTTTATTTCATTAACTGCGACTTCTGCTTCTTCTATGTTGTCTACAAAGCTTTGCACTTCACCATTTAAAACAACAGCATAATATTTATACATAATAGTAGCATTTTCTTTTAAAGCTACCATAATTTCTTCTTCGTTTGTTGTTTGACTTCTGCTTACTAATTTTAATTCATAATTTGGCATTTCTTCTAAAGAAACAAAATCTATATTATTTCCTTCCATGTTGATTATCTCATTTTGTATTCTTTCTTTAAATTTTGTTTCACTATCTATATAGCCTATCTCTTCTCCTGATAAGGTCACTATATATACTGGTCTATATTTTATTAAAATAATCGCTATGATTAACCCTAAAGCTATTGCCATTACGCTAAAAATCTTACAGCTTTCTTTTGTATAGTACTTTAGCTTATCTTTTAAAATAATATACACTCTCCTTTTTTACGCGACCAAGTTCTATTATAACATAATTTTACCACTTTTGCAAATGATTGATGCTTTATTTCCCTTTTTTATCTGTATTTGGTCATTTTTTTCTTTGATTTTTCAACTATTCATTAATATAATTCTCCATTTTTCTCTTTTTTATTCATTTTTTCTCTTTTTTTCTAACATTGTTATAATTCACTATATCTTATTTAATCTTATCTTTAAAGTTGATATATAAATATTTTAAATTCAAAGCCCCATAGGAAGACCCCATCTATGTTTTTAACAAAAAATATTTATATATCAACTTTTTAAGAAATATATTTATATAAGCAGTAAATTGTAACCTAATATTAGAATTTTAAAAATGAATAACTTGAACAAGCCTAAAAAATATGTTATATTTATTTATATTATATAGAAAAGTGGTTAAAATTATGAAAAAATTATTGGTTACAGATAAATATGATGGAAAAAAGATTTCAAAATTTATTTTAGATACTTATCCTTATTTATCTTATAATGTTTTTAATAAAGCTTTAAGACAAAAAGACATAAAAGTAAATGGTAAAAGAATTAATAAAGATTGTACTGTATTTCAACGTGATGAAATACTCGTTTATATAAGTGATGATTTTTTATTTCCTTTAAATGATTTAGATATTGTTTTTGAAGATGATAATATATTAATTATCAATAAAAAAGTCAATATCGAAGTTACTGGTGAAAATAGTTTAACAGCAATGGTTCATCAAAAATATGCTGATAGACCTTTTTTGCCTATGCCTTGTCATAGACTTGATAGAAATACGACTGGTTTAGTTTTGTTTGCCAAAAATGAAGATTCTTTAAATATTTTATTAGAAAAATTCCAAAAACACGAAATAAAAAAATTTTATCTCGCTCTCGTTTATGGAGTTCCTACTCCTAATAAAGCAAGACTAGAAAGCTTTTTATTTAAAGATAATAAAAAAGCAATGGTTTATATTTCTGATATTCCAAAAACAGGTTATCAAAAAATTATCACTTCTTATTCTGTTTTAGAAACTTATGATAATGGTACTTCTCTTTTGGAAGTTGAAATAGAAACCGGTAAAACACATCAAATTAGGGCTCATTTAGCACATATTGGTCATCCTATTATTGGAGATGGCAAATATGGCATAAATTCTATTAATAAGCAATTTGGCTTTAAATATCAGCAATTACATAGTTACAAGTTAGAGTTTTATTTTACTTCTGATAGTGGTATTTTGAATTATTTGAATGGAAAATACTTTATTAAAAAGTAATTTTGTAGTATAATATTCTATATAGTATGTTTTGCGGGTATAGTTTAGTGGTAGAATCTCATGCTTCCGACCTGATGGCGAGGGTTCGATTCCCTCTACCCGCTCCATTATGTTATAGATTTAAGCATTTAATATATGCATTTATGTATCATACAACACAGATATTCTAATTGCATATACTTATGCAGTAGTGTACCAATATAGAACTTTAGCAATATGAAATCCAACTTCTAAAGAGGTAATTTAAAGATATTATCAAATATATGCTTGTATATAACTTGGTTAAACCAAAAAATCAAAACATAGATAGATTATAATTAAGGTAAATCATTAGTAAAGGAGCTGGTAATATCATAAATGAAAGCATTATAATAGGCATCTATGTAAATGTGTTGGAGAATAAAGAAATAACCCCAGAATATAGACGATTAAGAAGAAAATGTATAGAACAACGAGATAAGTTCGAGAAGAATCTAACAGAAGAACAAATTAAACAACAAATATACACCTCTAAAGAATTGTACCCAAAATGACACTTAATATTAAGAAATCCATTCTTTAAAATATATAAACAACAATTGAATAATTAAATTATTAGTGATATATGTAAATGTTAAAATAAAACTGATAGAAAAATTCAAAATAAAATTGATAGAATTCTATCAGTTTTTTTGATGGGTTTTTTTAGTATAATTAATATATCTTTTCTTAAAATTAAAGAAATATA
>CALXUT010000046.1 GCA_944391755.1 uncultured Clostridia bacterium | reverse complement strand
TGCCATTACTAACATTACAAATAATAATGATACTGTTAAAAATTTTTTCATTTTTACACTCTCCCTTTCCTTTGTTAAATTTCTCCTTGATTATAACATTACATTTTTTTTAATGCAATAGTTTTTTAAAAAAATTTTTTGGATATTTTTAGGGAATTTTTTATTTAAAATTTTATGTGAATTTGTTTGGGAATTTTGATTTATTGATTTAAAAGTTTGAATGAAAATTTAATAATAATTTTGAGTTAAATTAATATAATAATGGGAGAAAATATAATTTTGTCTTTCTTAAAATCCATACTTCTCCCTCAATTCTTTGAATACCTCTTCTGCTGGAATTCCTAGACCTTGTTTAATTTCTTCCTCAGATTGTTTTATTTCTTTGATAATTTCCTCAGGAAGATTCATTTCTAGTATTTTACGTTTTTTAAATGTCTTTAAATTTGCTAATTTTTTTCCTATTCGTATTGTTTGCATATTTTTTCTCCTTTCTTAATAATTATATTTTTGTGGTGCTTCTATTTTATATTATCACTTCCTTTTGATTTTTATTTTTGAAAAAATATTTGAAATAACATGATTGAATAAACTGGTTTTACTTTAACATTTTTTAGGAAATTTGTCAATTTGTTTTGATAAAAAATAAAGCATCTATATAAAAAATATATAAATACTTTAGTTTTGTAATTTATTAAGTTTCTACATTATCTATGTTAATTTCCCATATATATCCTGCATCATTATAGGTAAACCATATATTATATTTGGTAGTAGAGGATATACAATCTTTGATTTGAATAATGTTAGATGGATATCTTACTCCATAATATCTTGTCCCATCTAGGCCTCTTACCATCTCTGCATTGCTTGAAAACGAATCTATGATAGATTTTATATTACTACGAATACAGACACAATATTCGATGGTGTCTTCTCTTGTATATAAATCTTGATTATTGGTAGCTGCCATATCTAATAATCTTTTTACTGCCCCACCATTCTTTATTCCTTCATAAAGTTCATATTGCTCATTAAATTTCATTAATTCCATTTGAGATATTGTTGTATTCATATCAGAACTTTCTTTTGCTATATTATAAATATACAATGATAAAGAAATAATTAATACGGCTAATAAAATACCAGCAGCTATAATTAGTGCTTTGGTCGCATTTTCCATATAATTCTCCTCTTAACATTACTTTTATTATTATAAAACATTTATTTTTAATGTGTAACTCTATTTTTTATATTTTTCAATATATCTAATATAATTTCTTTATTTGTATATACACAAAAAACAACAACGATAAGCAGTACGATAAGATTTATCAATAAATTATCTATATAGTATGATGCTAATGCTATTATAAAAATTATAATGCGTAATATTTGACTTGATTCATTTAATTTCACCAATTTATTAATCTGTTTCTTCCTTAATATATACACAATATATGTAGACATTAATGTTGAAATTGCAGCAGCCCAAATTCCTATGAACTTTATTAATATAATGTTAACAAATAAATTAATAGCTGATCCAATTAATGTTGACTTTCCCATTATGCTTGTATTCTTATATGCAGAAAATATACCTCCATAGTAACCAGAAATATTACTAAAGTAAATAGCTAGAACTAAAATCGGAATATATAAATATGCTTCAGTAAATTCTTTTTTTATCAATAGCGGAAAAATAAAAGGCAAACATGCTATCATTCCAACTGTTATAGCATATAAAAATTTCTTTAATGAATCATATACTTTATTGTAAAATTTATCAGAATCTTCATCCTTTAGAACTCTAGACGCAGATTCTTTCCACGCTATATAGAAAAAATTATAAATGGTATCTATAATATTAGGAAATTTATATGCCATAGAGTATATTCCATTTGCGGATGTACCTAATACACTTGATATTACTACTCTATCAGATAAATTTATTACAGCCCATGATATACTATTAGGAACTAATGGTATTGAAAATTTTATCATATCTTTCATTTTTTCTTTATTTAAGTCTTTAATTGATATATATTTCCAAACATTAATTTTTATAAAAATTACTATTGACACTAATAAATTTGAAATTATAGATGAATAAATTAAGCCATAATATCCCCATCTAAAACAAACTATAAATACTATATTGCATATTATTACTATTAAACTACCAATAAAATTACTAATAGCATATAATTTTATTTTACCCATTCCTCTTACTATTGTATTTTTTAAACTAGCTATTATATTAGCAATTAAATACAAAATAAAAATACCTGTATCCTTTATACTAAATATTTGTCCAATAACAAAAATCAATATTACAAAAAACAAACTACTCAACATTATATATATGCAAGTTTGCGATACAACTTGTTTTTTCTTCTTATCTGTATCCGCATCAATTAAGAATCTAAACATAGATTCTTCCATTAATAATGTAATGAATGGCAACAGAAACACTGCAATAGTTATTATTAAATCATATGTTCCATATTCTTCTACTGTAAGTATTGATGTATATAATGGCAATAGTAAAACAGAAATGGCTTGCGTACTAATTTTTCCAATTGCGATTATTATTGTATTCAGCATCAAATCTTTTTTTCTGCTCATATTATTTTCCTTTTACTCTTTCATATAAATTCATTATTGTTTTATTATCTTTTAATATTTGTTTAACTGTTCTTGTTTTTAAATAGGCTTTTTTTAATCCTTGCTTTTCATATATTTTTATAAATTTATTATATTTTTTAGGTTTATTTGAAGAGTGTCTTAATTGTGAATTTCCATATACAGCTTCCATAATCTCTCTTTCTTCTAATTCCATATTTTTCTTACATTCTTTAATAAATTTTAATCCTTTTTCCGTAAGAGGTAATATTAAAGATACCCCTTTACTTCTCTCCTTATAAAAACGAGAATTTTCTTTTAACCCCCAAAAATCTCCTATCGTAATATCCGAAACTCTACTTTGTGTTGCATATTTACAAGTATAACAGCTTTCTCTATAAAACAATGCCCTCATAAATCCCTTGTAATAACAACTTTCTTTCATTTCTTTTGATATTTTTAGTTTTCCATCTTCATATAAATTCAAGTTAAATCCTGTTTTCTCTTGAGTTCTAAATAATATTTTATCTACTTTATTAACATCTTCCACCATTTCCTCAATTTCATTCATAAGAAGTCTTTGAGATGGAACTCCATGACAGATTAAGTCAATAGTTATCAGTTTATCATAGTCTTTACCTAAAAAGGATTTTAATCCTGCAATTTGGCATGGAGTTCCTATAAATAAAACATATACCCCACTAATCAAATCCTCTTTTGCTCTTATGTACATATCATTAATATAACATTGCACATATTTTGAACCTTTAATTTTTTCTACCTTTTCTTTTTTATTAATCCTTATAAAGTTAAATTTACCATTTTCTATATTATTAGCTCCATATACAATTCCACCTTTTTCTATAATTGCTAAAGCAAATACTGTAGCAGCACCTCCAGATGTACTATTTTTCCTTATTTCTTCATCTTTACTTTTCATTGCATATGCCTTTAATGGTTCTCTTAACTGAAAATTTTTATTACTTGGACATATTTTTTTACATAAATTGCAATTAATACATTTATCCAAATTTATTTCTGGATATATATGTCCTAATTTTTCTTCTTTCATTTCTATCGCTTTCTTTGGACATATATTATAACAAGCAAAACAGCCTGTACAATCCTTTTTATCACAAATTCTATCCAAGTTAATCACCCTCTTGTTTATTTTTATTCAATGTCTAAAGCTTCTTTTAAATATTTATCTGACTTTTTCCTTTCTTCTTCGAGCAATTTTTCAGCTTCTTTAAAATCTATTTTATATGCATTTAAGCATTTCTCTTCTACATCATTTTCATCTATACTTCTATTTTCTAATTTCATTTTTTTTAACAATGTTTGAATTCTAAAATCCTTATTGCCTCTAATAGCAAAAAAAGGTTTATGAAATAATATAGAAAATATAGTTCCATGAAATGAAGATGACATTATAAGTTTCGCATTTTTTACTAAATTTAAAAATTCTATTGGACCAGTATCATATAATTTTTTGAAACTTCTAAAAGTATCATATTCATTATTAAATTTCGTTATTACAATAGGTAAATTAAGTATCTTTGATACTTTTTTCACAATCTTTATCATATTTTTATCTGGATTTAAAGTGTAAAATAAAATATATTCCATTTCTAATATTTTTTCTTTTGGAATTAGTTTTTCCCACTCTTCTTTAGTAAGTAACATTGTTGGATCAACATTTATTTCTGGTTCTATACCCGTTAATGCTTTTACATGGTCAAAACTTGCTTGTTCTCTTACTGAAATACAATCGTATTTTTTTAAATCATTTGCAATCCTCTTTTTCTCATCTTCTGACCAAAATAATTGTTTTGGTCCAAAACTAGCTGCATATGATATCTTTTTACCATTATTAACAAATTCCAAATAATTTGCCCAATCAAAATCATATGCATTTAAATTCCATAATTGATCACTTCCGCTAATATAATAATCATAATCAAAGTTAGCCTTTTTTAGTTCTTCTAAATTACTATATTCTCTAGTTATATTTAAGTTTTCTGTTATAAAATTTTCAAATCTATTACATTTAACTTCAATTTTTCTGTTATAAAATAAAGTTATTATGTTTTTTATAAGTGGTTTAATTCCCTTTCGTTTTCTATAGATTGCATTTAGTTCTTTTTGTTTTTCATTTCTTAAATTTATAATTTCATACATACAATTGTTATTACAAATCTTTTTTGCATGTTCTTGTAATGCATATGCTTGTAAATTTGAACCATAATTGTATGCGGCATGAAATGTTATAGTTGCTATTTTTTTCATATTTATTTCACACTTCCTATTTTTCTGTTAATATAAAACGTTTTATTTTTTTTAGTTGTATAAAACATCTCATCATATACATTTTTAAATATACTTTTACTTTCAATTTTATTGATAAATCTCTATTTCTTTGCAATCCGATTGTATTAGCTTTTATTCTTTTATTGATGTCAAACAATAATTCTTTTTTTCTATACTTTTCCATATAAACTTTTTCTTTTAAATTTAATAACGAATATAAATAACTATACTGAAAATTCTTAACATTTTGCTCATTTATATATAGCTTCATTTGTTCATATGCTTGTATAACAGTTTCCCATCTTTCACTATATTGTTTATTATATGAACTATTATTTCTTTGTACATAATGATACATTTTATCTGTTGTATAAAAACCTTTTTCAATTTTACTAATATATTGACAATTAAATAATAAATCTTCACATATGTATATATCATTATTAAACTTTAAATTATTATTTTTAATTATATTGGCCTTATAAATTTTATTCCAAACAAATCCACAAAAATAATCTGATAAAAATATATACTTTAATATTTTATTACTATCTATTATTATTTCTTTATTTTTAATCTTATTTCTTGTATCTTTACCTTTTACTTCTGTATAAAAATTGCACATTGCAATACTTATATTTTCCTTTTCTAGTCTATCAATTAGCTTTTCATATAGATTATCTTCTATATAATCATCAGCATCTACAAATGTTATGTATTCTCCTGTTGATACATTTATTCCTAGATTTCTTGTTGTTGATACTCCTTCATTCTTAATATTTTTCATAAGCTTAATCCTTGAATCTTTTTTTTGTATTTTTTTGCAAATATTATAGGTATTATCACTAGAATTGTCATCAATTATTATTATTTCTAAATTAGTGTATGTTTGTTTAAGTATTGAAAATATACATTTTTCTATATATTTTTCAGAATTATATGTAGGAATAATTATTGTTAATTTTTTCATATTAATTGTCCTTTTCTTCTATTCTTTTTGTTGATATTAAAGTATACATATATATTGCAAAAAAGCTACTGATATTTATTAAAATATTGTCTGCAATAGCATAAATCAGAAATATAATAAAACATTGCCAAAGAATTTCTCTTTCTTTTCCTATAGTGTTTTGTTTAATTTGTAAAAACATCTTTATTTCAAATAACATTACAAAAACAAATGTGATAAAACCAAACTGATAAATAGTATTAACATATCCATTGTCCAACAATACAGCTCCCGTTTCAAATGTATTTTCATTTCTATATGCCCCTCTCCCAAACATTAAGTTATTGTTTTGTTTTAAATCTTCTATTGCTCTTTCTATATATGTTAATCTATAACTCAAAATTTTATTTAACTCATCATAACTTATTTTATCAACATTTATTAATAAAAATAATATTACTATTCCAATAAATAAGCAGATAAATGTCAACTTCATTTTTTCTTTTTTATAAAATATTCTATTAAATAATATTAAACAAACAAGTAATACACTACTTAATAATGCTGTTCTGCAATCAGCTCTTATCATTAAGTAGATTGAAAGTATTGTAAAAAAATACACTAATAGCATTTTTATTTTTTTCATTTCATGCTTATAATAGAAAAATATAGTTAAACTGCCCATAAAACACATAAAAGAAAATAATCCTAATGTATTAGGATGAACAAATCCAGCAAATAATCTAGTTTCTCCTCCTAACCTTCCCATCCCATATGTGTATATATAATCATTTTTATACAATATTGCACAAATAAGTAAAACTATACCAAATGCACAAGAAGTACTAAATACAATATTCTGCAAATACATTTTTTTGAAAAATAATGGCAATAGAATTATTGTCATAACAAATAAATCTAAGACTGATATAATTTTTACAGCAGATTCTATTACATTTCCTGTATTAAAATTAGAAATAGTCATGCACAATATAATAATAAGTATCAAAATTATAATATTTTTGTTGTATTCAATTTTTAGTTTATTTTTAATTATATAAACTATAGATACAATTTGTATCATTCCTATTGCAATAAATCTAAAAATGCTAAAATTGTTAATATTTAAATATGAAATAATAAACATTATACAAAATACAAACCATATTCTTTCTTTTGTTTTTTCGTTCATATTAATTACCTTTCCTAAATTTAGTGTTATATCGTTTCATATAATATGCCATTTTGAATTATATATTGGATTAGCATACTCAAATTTATTCCATACTTTTGGTGCAATTATAAATTTATTTTCATTTCTAGATAGATACTGTGCCCACCAACTAAAAGTACTATTTGATATAATAAAATTTTTACAATTATACATTAATCTTATTTTTTCCCATATTGGATCATCTCCACTTTCATATAAAGTATTTTTAGGAAATTTCATATTTTTCTTACACCATTCAATATCATCTGAAAAAACAATATACTGGGTTTTTTTTATTTTTTTATTCATTTCAGTTATAGCTTTTTCAAAATATTTAGGTGTACATATATAAAAGCTCTTTTTAAATTTGTCTAATAGAAAGTCTCCTCTTCTTATTGTTACACATACAGAATTTGTATTTCTAATAATTTCATATAGTTTCTTATTTTCACTCTTCTCTTCATGTATTGGTGTAAACATTTTATATATATCATCTTTATATTTTTCGAAAAATTTTTCAGATTCAAATGAACCATAAAAAATAATATTACTATTTTGGGATTTATAAAACTCTCTATTAGTAGGCATATAATAGTATAAACCATTTTTGTTTAATATCTTGTGCCATACTTTATCAATAAAATTATAATCTTTACTTTTCATTGAAGATCTTGTTAATTTTCTAAATATTCTAATTAATTTTATATTCACTTTATAGCAAAAATCTAAAATTTTTTGATAATTTGTCATCTTTATTTTATCTACTTTTTTGTATTGTTGAACATTAAAAAAACTCAATGTGTCAAAAAAAGTTTTATTGTCTGTTTTCTTTCTTTCTAGTTCTTCAAAAGAAATATATAATTTTTCATTAATATTGTTTTCTTTCATATAACTATACACCGTTGCATATTGAAAAAATTGATTTCCTGCTCTTCCAGTTATTTTTAATTGAATCATTTATTTCACCATCATTATATTTTTTTTAAATATTTTATAAGACTATTCTTATAATCTGTTTTTTTTATTTTTTTTATTTTAAAGATATTATCTTTTAAACAATTTAATAATTCATCATAAGTTTTATACTTTACTCCATAATATAAAAACTCACTAGCTGCTGTATTTTTATTCACAATACATGGTATTCCTAAACTTTGTGCTTCTAACACAGTAAGTCCTGCCGTTTCATACCATCTACTAGGGAAAATCAAAGCTTTAGCCCCTTTCATATATTGCTTAACTTCATCTTTATTTTTCCAACCTGCAAATTCAATATTAGGAAATTTTTCTTCTAAGATAGATTTTTCATCGCCATCACCAACAACAATGCCTTTATACCCTAATTCTGTAATAGCTTGGCAAAATAAATCTACACCTTTTTCTTTAGATATTCTTCCTACATATAAATAATATTCATTTTTTGATATGTCTACTTTTTCTATATGCTCATCTATATCAATTGGATTATATATTCTTGTTACCTTAGTATTCTTACCTAAAGTTGATCTTAATATTTTTTCACTAAAATCAGAAATTGAAATTGCATATTCAAGTTTATCATTCAATTTAACAATTTTATTTTGGACAAATTGTCTTACAACTCTATATAACTTAAATCCATAATTTCGTGAATCACAATTGCATTTTATGCATTTCCAGCTAAGTGATTTTAAATGACAAATTTCATTTTTTGGATAATTGAAATATCCACCGTTTGGACAAGCTGTAAAATAGTCATGAAGTGTAAGGACTACTTTAAATTTCATTTTAAATGCAATATCAAATATACTACTTGATAAAGCTTTAGTCCAACCATGAACATGTATAATCGTATCATTGGAATTTAACGTTTTTAATAATTTCTTTAATTCTTTTTTTGCCTTAAAATTATAAATGCCATTGACTGTACCTTTTATCTTATTTTTTTCTTTTAAAGCTTCATTTTGATTTGTAGAAATATAAGTTATTCCATCTATATTTTCTTCTTCTTTATTAACTGCAGAAAAAAAATAAACATTAAAGCCTTCTTCTTTTAGAAGTCTAGCTGTATCTATTGCAACTTTACTTGCACCACCTTGTACATAATTAAAGTCATTTACAATAACTACATTTTTCAAGTTATCATTTTCCATTCATTTTCCCCATTTTCATTCCTATAAACCTAGCAGACATATTAGGTATAAATTGTAAAAGAACTTTTAAATTTTTATTTTGTAGTGCTCTTTTTAATACATATAAAGCCATACCTCCACCTGCTTGATTTACTTTATATTTATTCAAATAATTATTTTCTTTAAAAAATATTCCTGTATCATAATATCTTTTATATAATTGCCTTAATGTAAACTTATGAGAATGTTCTACTACGGAATTTGCACAATATTTTATCTTATATCCATTAGTAATTAATTTATAAGCAAAATACATGTCTTCGTTTGTTGGCAACCTCTTACCATCATATCCATTCAATTTATTAAATATGTCTCTTCTAATAGCAGATGAAGCATCAGAAAAAAAGAAAGTTTTCAGTCCTAATTTTTTAATATCTTTGTCAGAAACAATAAATGAATTCTCAGGATAGTTTCTTTCTCTTGTATATTTTTCTATTGTATTATTAGTACATACTTGTCTACTATACGCTGCTTCACATTCGCCTTTAGTTATGCAATCTACTAAATTGAATAACCAATCATCATTTTCTATATGAATATCTTGTGTTATAAATACTAAAATATCAGCATTACATTTTTTTGCAATATTTTCTCTTGTCAAACTATGTGAAAATTCGTTTTTTTCAATTACTTCATATTTACAATTCAATTTTTTTAATATTTCTTCAGAATTATCATTACTTCTAGTAAGGACATAATTAATTTGATTAATATCTACACTTTTTTGTTTCAATAAATTTGAGTGCAAATTATTTATGTATTTTTCAGCATTATATAATGGACATATTATATCAATTGTCATCTAAATTGCCCCTTCTCTTTTTACAACTGCTTCTATTGTCTTAAAAAATACTTTTGTATCTAATTTAAAAGACATATTATCTATGTAAAACAACTCCATTTGCATTCTTTGTTCATAGCTTGTACAACTTCTACCATTAGCAGCCCAATATCCAGTTAAACCAGGAGTTGCACTCAAAAATTTTTCTATATTTGCTCCATATTTTTTTAATTCTTCAGATACAACTGGTCTTGGACCTATAATTGACAAGTCTCCTTTTATGATGTTAATCAATTGTGGAAGTTCATCTAAGCTTGTCTTTCTCAAAAACTTTCCAACTTTTGTAATTCTTGGATCATCTGTCAATTTATAATTTTCTTTATATTCTTTCATTTGCTCTGGAGTAAATTTTTTTATTAAGTCTTCTGCATTTTCGACCATAGAACGAAATTTATAAATTTTAATGATTTTTCCGTCTTTTCCTATTCTTGTATGTTTAAAAAATACTGGTCCTTTTGACTCTAATTTGATTGCAATTGCTATTATAGCAAATATTGGTAATAATAATACCATTGCTACAGATGATAGCATAACATCTGTTGTTCTTTTAACAATTTTATATGGTATATTCTTTCCTAATAATTCTCTATACCCCTTTGATGGTAATTTTAAAATAGAAATATTATCAATAACATTTTCATTTGTCATGTTAATATTCACCTTTTGTCTCCCCCTTAAACTTTTACTTGTGTAGATCTCCATTTTTGAATTATCTTTATGATTACTAAGTATAATAATACTCCTGTAATTACCCCTAATGTATCTATTCCTACATCAAATATCCTTGCACTTCTTCCAGGTACAAAAAATTGGTGTAATTCATCTGTAATTGCATACCCTGCACCAAATGCAATACTGTATAAAATCTTTTCTTTTTTACTTTTATCTGTTGTATTTGCATAATTATATATCAATATTCCGCCTAGGGTGTAAATCGTGTAATGTGCAAGTTTTCGTATAACTTTATCTAGATTTCCTATCAATTCTTCATTTTCTTCTATGCTCTTATCTGAAATTAGTTGAACAATAAATTCTGTTACTTTTCTACTTGTTCCAGTTGATTCTGTACCAACTTGTCCAGAAAAAGCAAATACAGATACCATCCATATTAAAATGAATATTATTCCAATTATTTTTATTTGTGTTTTTCTATCTAATTTTTTCATTTCTTGTTCATTATATATTTACTAAATAAAATTTGCAATAGTTTTTACATAGATTTTTCGAATTTTATTCTAGTAATATTTTCTAAATCTTTCTTTCATTTAAAAAATCCTAATTACTAAATTTACTCATTTAGTAATTAGGATTCTCTTAACTTTTTATTTCACTTATGCTTCTGGCTCTATTAAACCATAATTTTTTCCATCTTTTAATTTATGTATTACATTTACTTTTCCTGTCTCTACATTGACAAATGTTAAAAACATTTGAGTTGGTCTTTCTTGTAATTTTAATTTTGCATCTTCTGGCGTCATTGGTTTTATTTCATAATGTTCTATTTTTAGTATTTCATCTACTATATCATGTTTTTCTTGTTCAACTTCTAATACTTTTAATGTTGAATCTTTTAACATTCTTTCTTTTTTCGTTTTCGCTTTTCTGATTTGTCCTTCTAATATATCTAAATCTTTATCTATAGATGCATATAAATCTTTTTCTTCTGCAACTGCTCTGTAAACATCACCATTTGCAGATACTTTTATTTCTGCTATTTGTGCATTTCTTTCTGTTCTAATTGTTACATCTGCTTCTGCATCTTCAAAGTATTTTTCAATTCTGTCCATTTTTCTTTCTACATAATTGTTTATTGCATCTGTTACCTTTAGTTCCTTTCCTGTTATTTTTATTTTCATAAAAATCGCTCCTCTCATTTTTCGTTTTATTTTCTAAGTATATCTATATTATAACTTTATTTCTGATTTTTGGCAAGTTTTTACTAAAATTTTGTCAATTAATATTCTCTTCTGAACAAATAAGAGCTAGTCATAAAGACTAGCCCCTATTTGTTTAGATAAGATTATCCAAAAAGTCTGCGCCTTCCTCCTTGCAATAGTATGCGAACTCGTCCCAAAGTTCCATACTTGACTTGGGAGAATTGACACAACAGGACTGGTACATATTGAATCCAAACAGTACCTTTCTTGGTCTTAAACGAATCGCATTGATTAAGCCTCTTTGTTTTCGATAGATTTTTCGAATTTTCTTGACATCACAAGCAACTTTCAGCCGTTCCTTAAAAGTAATATCCACCCCAAAGACTTCCTCATGTGAATCATCCAAAGAAAAAAACATTTTCTTTGTGCCCCCTTTTTCAAAAAAATGCTAAATATTATTATACTATATTTCTGTATAAAAAACAATCATTTTATTGAATTTTCATCACTTTTGTGGGATAATAGTTACAGTTCATTACTTTTTATTCTATAATAGTTTAAAATATTGATATATTCATATTTCTTGTCAAAAACATAGCTGGGGTCTTCCTATAGGTCTTTGACTTTGAAACATGAATATATCAATATTTCAGCAATTTTATTTCAAGAAAGTAGTAAACTGTAACAAATACGATAAAAATTTAGAAAGGATTTTCAGAATGAATCATAATTTAATGAAACTAGAATATCATAAAATTCTAGAAATTGTTGCAAACTATTGTAAAACATATATCGGTAAAAATTATACTCTTGAACTTAGACCTATACAAGATAAAGATAAAGTTCAAAAAATGTTAAACGAAACAAGTCAAGGTGTAGTTCTTATGCAAAGAAATAGCACTCCACCAATTAGTGAAATTGCAAATATCACTGTATATCTAAAAACATTAGATGGTTGTGGTACTTTGAGTATAAAAGCTTTATTAGAAATCCAAAATATATTACAAATGGCTGATGATTTAAAAAATTATTTTGAAAAAGAATTTTTATTATCATCTGATTTTTCTGAATTAGAAGAATATTTTGACAATCTATATGTCAATCCAACTATCATTTCAACATTTTCAAAATCAATTGTTGATGAAGATACGATTGCAGATACAGCATCTTCTAAATTGCAAGACATTCGTAGAAAAGAAAGAAAAATGGAACAAGATATTCGTTCAAAACTAAATACCATTTTACACTCTTCTACTTATTCGAAATATATAAGAGAAAATATTGTAACTATTCGAAATGGTCGTTTTGTAATACCTGTTAAAGAAGAATATCGTGGAAATGTAAAAGGATTTGTACATGATATTTCTAGTAGTGGTTCTACTGTTTTTATAGAACCAATTTCTGTTTTTGATTTGAATAATGAACTTTCTAATTTAAAAATAGAAGAAAACCTAGAAATTGAAAAAATCTTACAAAATTTAAGTGGATTATTATATCCGTATACAAACGAATTAAAAAATAATACAGAAATCATAGGAAAATTGGATTTTATTTTTGCTAAAGCGCATTATTCTCTAGATTATCATTGCACAACTCCAGAAATTAATGATCGTAAACAAATTGTTTTAAAAAATGCAAGACATCCTTTAATTGATAAAAATACGGTTGTTCCTATTTCTTTAGAGTTAGGAAAAGATTTTTCTTGTTTAATCATTACAGGTCCTAATACAGGTGGAAAAACCGTTACTTTAAAAACCATCGGACTTTTAACAGCAATGACTTGCAGTGGTTTAAATATCCCTGCTGATGAACATTCTAATTTCTTTATATTTGATAAGATTTTTGCAGATATTGGTGATGAACAAAGCATTAGTGAATCTTTAAGTACTTTTTCATCACATATGCGTAATATTATCGATATCACGCTTCAAGCCACTGAAAATAGCCTTATTCTTCTTGATGAATTAGGTTCTGGAACAGATCCACTAGAAGGTGCTAATCTTGCCATCAGTATTTTAGAATATTTTTCGGAATTAGGCGCCATTACGGTCTCTACTTCTCATTATCAAGAATTGAAAAAATACGCTTTAGTAGCACCAAACTTCAAAAATGCAAGTGTAGAATTTGATATTGAAAATTTAAAACCAACTTACCGACTTTTAATCGGAATTCCTGGGAAAAGTAATGCTTTTGCCATCAGTAGAAAACTTGGTTTAAGTGAAGGCATCATAAAAAGAGCCTCTGATAGAATTGATAAAGAAACTGTCAATTTAGAAGATTTATTAAAAAATATTTATGATGATAAATCTAAAATTGAAGATGAAAAGTTAAAAATTGAACAAAATCTAAAAGAAGTTGAAGAATTAAAGAAAAACTTGAAACATCAAAATTCTGATGTTTTAAATAAAGAAAAAGAATTAATCCAGAATGCAAAACTAGAAGCAAAACAAATCTTAATAGATGCAAAAGAAACTGCAAATACAATTATAAAAGAACTTAACACTTCTCATTCATCCTCTCAAGCAAATAAACTTAGAAATAAATTGAATGAACAAATCTCTTCTATAAAAACGGATAATGAAAGTATGGATATAGCTCATCCTATATCTAGAGAAACTATTAAACCAGGTTTAGAAGTTTTTGTTTCTAATTTGAAACAAAATGGTGATATCATTTCTAATATTTCTAAAGATGATACTGTTCAAGTTCAAGTAGGTAACATGAAAATAAAAGTAGCTATTTCCTATTTGCAAGAACCAAAATCAGAATCTAAAACTAAAAAATATGATTACCAAAAAACATCTTCTTTTAAATCTCAATCTGTTCGCCCTGAAATTAATCTTTTAGGCCTTACGGTTGATGAAGCAATTCCAATTGTAGATAAGTATTTAGATGATTGTTTTATTGCAAAACTTTCCCCTATTCGTATTGTTCATGGTAAAGGCACTGGTGCATTGAGAAATGGAATTCATAAATTTTTAAAAACGAATAAACATGTTGACAATTTTAGACTCGGAACTTTTGGTGAAGGTGAAATGGGTGTGACGATTGTCAATTTAAAAATAAAATAATTTTTTTAAATGTATATTTTTTTCCTTTTTTGTCATAATAAGAATATACTGATAAAACAAAAAGGAGGAAAATTATGAAAGCAACTGGTGTTGTAAGAAGAATAGATGATTTAGGTAGAGTTGTTATACCAAAAGAAATAAGAAAAACTTTAAGGATAAAAGAAGGTGAACCTTTAGAAATATTTACTGATAGAGAAGGTCAAGTTATATTAAAAAAATATTCCCCTATTGGAGAACTTTCAGAATTTGCAACTGGATATGCAGAAACACTTTCTAAAACGACAGGACATATTGCTTGTATAACAGATAAAGATACAGTAATCGCTGTTTCAGGTGGACCAAAAAAAGAATTTTTAGAGCAAAACATAAGTCAAGAATTAGAACAATTAATGGAAGATAAAGAAGTTTATACTAGTAAAGAAAATAGTGATGTTGCTGTTCCTATTACCAAAAATGATAATAATGAAAGAAAATATAATGCTCAAGTCGTTTATCCTATTATTTCTAATGGAGATACCATTGGAACTGTTATTTTACTATCCAAAGAAGCAAATACAAAAATGAATGAAGTTGAGAAAAAAGTTGCTCAATCTGCCGCAACTTTTCTAGGAAGCCAAATGGAAATTTAGCCATTGGCTTTTTTGTTGTATATGTTGAATTTCTTTCAAAAATATATTATAATATATAGTGCATATGGGGATGTAATGGTTTCGACATGATACCAGAAGCATAAATAGCGAGTAGTGGATTCTCGTTTGCCACTTAAAAAACGAGAAATTAAATATAAACGCTGATAATAATAGAGAATTAGCATTTGCTGCTTAGTTTGCGGCAACGGCTGCTAGAGTATCCCCACATATTCTAGTTAGTTGTCATCCTAGTGGGAAACAAAGCTGTTTTTTCTATAGGAACAGTGGGTATTTTTATAGATATATTTAGAATTTGTATGTTTGTTTACTTTTTCTAAATGAATTTGATTAACAAACTGCACTCGGAGAAGTTTATGTGGAAAGTATGATGGACAGGAGTTCGACTCTCCTCATCTCCACCA
>CALXUT010000045.1 GCA_944391755.1 uncultured Clostridia bacterium | reverse complement strand
AATCCTAATACAAAAAGTGGAACAGGATTTGATATTCCTAAACCTCTTCTCTGACCAATTGTGTAATTATACAATCCTTTATGTCTTCCTAAAATATCTCCTTTTGAATTTACTATATTTCCCTCTTTTTGTTTTAAAGATGAATTATTTTCTAAAAACTTCTTGTAATCTCCATCTGGAATAAAACAAATATCTTCACTATCTGGTTTGCTTGCAACTTTTAAATTATATTTTTTTGCTATTTCTCTTATCTCATCTTTGTTATTAAAATCACTTAGTGGAAAAATAATATGTTCGATTATATCTCGTGGAATATTCCACAGTACATAACTCTGATCTTTTTTTTCTGATGCTGATTTTTTTAAAACCCATCTATTATATTTTTTGCTATATTCTGTTTTTGCATAATGCCCTGTTGCTATATAATTACAACCCAATTCTTTAGCCTTTTCATACATTTTTCCAAATTTCATATATTTATTACATTCTATACATGGATTGGGAGTTTTACAGTTTGAATAACAATTAATAAAATCATCTATTACATGTTTTTTGAATTCTTTTTTGCAATTATATATATAATGTGATATTCCAATAGAATTGCATACATTTTTTACATCTGAATATGAATCGAAATCGTTTTGTGTATACAATTCTAATGTTATACCAATTACATCATATCCTTGCTCTTTTAAAATAATTGCAGATACAGAACTGTCAACTCCTCCACTCATTCCTAATAATACTTTTTTGTTCATGTTTATTCCTTTCATGCTTTTCTTTTATTATTTAATATATTTATCAATCTCTATTGGTGAATTATCTTTATTGATTTTCCCTACTACTTTTTCAGAAATTCCTAATGTTTTTAAATATTCTCTTAATTTATTTTCAGGTATATATTTTGTTGCCATCTTAAATTGACTTGGCATTTCGTATGATTCTTCTGTTACAACTCCTATAACAGTATCTGGTTTTGATTCAAAATCTGGCAATATTATATATATCTTTTTTCCATATTTCTCTTGACATATTCTTAACTGCTTTAAGTGATGTATCTCATCATTCATAGATTGTATATATGTAGACGGATTCCTTTCACCAAATATAATCCTATCATGCAATAACATAGCTTTTGTTCTAATATCATCAATAGGTACAAATTCTAATGTTCCTTCATCACATTCTGTAATTTCTCCTTCAGACCCATCAATATAGTATATATAGTTTTTAATATACCATATTTCATTTGATTTTTGATTTAACAATCGTACTTCGGAAATTCCTATATCTTGTAATTTGCCTTTATGTAATGTTAATCCTACTTCTTCTTTCACTTCTCTTACCGCCAAATCTTCCATAGTTTCTTTTAATTCGAATGTTCCACTAAGAAACGAGGAAACCATAACATCCTGTCTAACTTTTTCTCTATCTTGTTTTAAATTCGTTTTAATCGGCGTTTTTCCTCCAATTCCAACATAATATCCGTCAACTACAGTATGAGGTTTTGTTTGCTTCATTAATAAAACTTTCCCCTCTTTAATTATGTATACTGTTGTAGCAATTGCAACATTCGTATGGTCATCTATTAAAAAATTTAATCCTTGTCTTGGATCTGTTGAACTATCCATCACATACATCTCCTTAATTAACGCTTATAATTGCTATGCTTATATTATCATAAAAGAGAGTAATTATCAATATAACTACTCTCTTTTATAAAATCTATTCATTATTTTTCCAATATCCTTTTTAATTCTTCTGCTCTTTTTACCTTTTTTGTTGTCGTTTTTATTAATTCTTCATCTGTTAAAATCATATTTTTAATATATTTATATGGAGGGAAAGTTTTATTGATTTCTTTTATTTTTTCCCAAATGATTTTCTTTAAATCTTCTTCTGTTGCATCAGGATATTTCTCTTTTGCATCCTCTTTATTATATACGATTTTTACAGATAGTTTTACATCATTTTTGTCTTTTTCATCTGGCATTCCATATACGATACATTCTTCTACTAGGTCTATTCTATTGATTAAGATTTCTAATTCTTCTGGAAATACTTTTTTACCATTTTTTAGTACAATCATATCTTTTTTTCTTCCTGTTAAGAATAAAAATCCTTCTTCATCAAAATATCCTAAATCACCTGTATAAAGCCAACCATCTCTTATAACTCTTTGTGTTTCTTCTTCATTTTCGTAATATCCAAGCATAACATTAGGACCTTTTACTCTTAATTCTCCAATGCCATTTTCATCTTTATCTACAATCTCTACTTCAACATTATCCATTGGGAATCCTATTGATCCACTCTTTTTCTTTACATAATTTTCTGCTGCTATTACTGGAGAAGTTTCTGTTAAACCATATCCTTGTACTAATTCTATTCCTAAATCATTAAATCCTTTTGCTACTCTTTTATCTAATGGTGCACCTCCTGATATAATAAATCTCATATGACCACCAAGAGCATCTAATACTTGTTTGAATAGTTTTTTTCTTACATCTATGTGAAGTTTTAGTAAGAAACTACTTATTTTTTTAGCAGTATTAATTAATTTTGTTTTTCCTTGTTTTTCAACTTCTTTTTCTATATTTTTATAAATTGCTTCGACTAGAAGCGGAACTCCTACAAACAAAGATACTTTATATTCTTTTAAATTTTGTGCAACATATCTCAATCCATCTGGAAAGGCTGTTTTTACACCTGATGCTAACATAACAATCATTTCTGTAGAACCAAAAATGTGATGAAATGGTAAAAATGCTAAATTAACATCTGTTGGTAAAAATTTTTCTACTAATAACATGGCATATACATTTGATGCTATGTTTTTTTGTGATAACATAACTGCTTTAGATTTTGATGTGGTTCCAGATGTAAATAGTAAAATTGCCATTTTATCTTTATCGATTCTGGCATTTATAAAATCTCTTCTTTTTTGAGATATTAGTTTTTCACCTTGTTCCTTTAATGTCCAAAAATCTTTATATCCATCTTGTTTTGACATACAAATAAATTCTTTTAAATTGGTATTTTCTCTTTTTTCTATTTCTTTTATATTGTCTATATATTTTTCATCAAATACAACAACATCCGCTTTACTTCTTACTAAACAACTTTCTAATTCGTCAACTTGAAGTTCTTTATCTAAAGGAACAGATACAATTCCTCCTAAAACATTTGCTAAATGGGCCACAACCCATTCATATCGATTTCTTCCTACTACGGCAATTCTTTTATTTTTGAATCCCATTTCATATAATTTTGTTCCAAATGCATTGATATCTTCTAATAATTTTTTATAAGTGATATCTTCATAGGTTATATCTTTATCATTCTTGTGCTTTATAACAAAAGCAACATTTTCAGCATACACTTTTGCTGAATTGTATATGATTTCTTTTATATTTTGAAATTCTGTAGCCTCAAAATATCTTTCTCTTTTCATAACTTTCTCCTTCTTATCTAGTTTTCCATACTAGGTTATCACATTAAAGATATCTTGTCAAGATAGTTCTTAGGTTTTCATATATTTGATTTCAAATGTTGTTCCTTCTCCTATTTTAGAGGAACATGTGATATATCCATTGCCTTTTTCTATAATTGTTTTTGCAAGTGCTAAGCCTATTCCGACACTATTTTCAGAAGAATTCTTTCCTTTATAAAATCTCTCAAAAATATGTTTTACATCTTGTTTGTCTATCCCTGCCCCCTCATCTCTTATTGTAATTTTCGTATAAAAATTATTTTCTACAAAATCTATATAAATATGTTTATTTTCAGGTGTATGTTCAATACAATTTTTTACGATATTTGTAATAGCTTCTAATTGCCAATTATAATCTCCTATAATTTTTGCATTTTCTCCTGAAATGATGATTTGTTGTTGTTTAATATCTAATGGTATTGATAAATTTTGGATAACATTGTTTATTAGTTTTCTGACATCTATTTCTTTTTTTACAAATGTAACAGTATTAGAATCTAGTTTTGATAATTTTAATAGAGAAATAATTAACCAGTTTATCCATTCAATTTGTCTGCTTATCTCATGTATAAATTTTTGCCTAATACTTTCTTCCATGTTTGGATTTTCTCGAATATTGTCTAACATAATGGAAATGGAAGTTAATGGTGTTTTTAGTTGATGAGATATATCTTCAATTGAAGTTTGTAAAACTTTTTTATCTTTTATGGAACTTTCTGCTTGCTCTTTTAACATAATGGTTATTTTATATAATTCATTTGTTAAATTACTTAGCTCATCTTCTGAATTTTCTTCAATTTTTAAATTGTAATTTTTTGTATTGATTGCTTCTATATAATTTATGATTTCTTGTATTTTTTTATCTCTACTTTTTGAATATATACTTATTATTATCATTATGAACACCAGAAATACAAATATGCCTATTATATTTATGAAAATAAAATTGTTTTGCTGGTTTTCAAGTTCTTTTATTGCAGAAATTTCTTGTAAATGGATCCCATATTTCGTTAGAATGTCTGCTCCCTTATCTATAGAAGATTGATTTGCATTTAAGATAGAAATAATTTCTGCTTCATTTACTTCTGGATATTGTTCATTTATAACTCCTATTATATTGGCAATTACTGTATTGATTGTATTTTGATATTGTTCACATTGTTTTACTATCATTATTATATTCATAGTACATGTTAATATTGTTACTATTAAAATACTAATTAATAATTTCTTGCTTTTCCATATTTTCATGATTATTCTACCACCCTATAACCGATTCCTCTTACTGTTTGTATGATTTTTCCCTCTTTATCATCTAGTTTTTCTCTGATTCTTTTAATATATACGGTAAGTGTATTATCATTTACAAAATTTCCTGCCATATCCCATATCTTATCTAAAATTTGCTCTCTTGTTACTAACATATTCTTATTATTTACTAGCATGAATAATATTTTATATTCTAAACTTGTGAAAATGACTTCTCGTCCATTTTTGTATACTTTAGCTGTATTATTATCTATGATAATATCTTTGCATTTTAGTTGATTCTCGTTTGCTGTTTCTTTATCATATCTTCTTAAAACACTATTGATTCTGGATATTAATTCTCTTGTTCTAAATGGCTTTACTACATAATCGTCTGCTCCCATATCTAATCCTTGCACTATATCTGTTTCTTCATCTTTTGCTGTTAAAAATATGACTGGATTATCTCCCTTTTCTTTTACATATTTACAGATTTCATATCCTTCTCCATCTGGTAATGCAATATCTAATAAATATAAATCAAATTCTTCTTTATTGATTTTAGCTTTTGCCATTACAATATTTTTAGCAGTTTCTACATAAAATTTTTCTTGTTCTAAGGAATATTTTAATCCCATTGTGATTGTTTCATTATCTTCTACTAATAATATTTTTTTCATTTTATCACCCTATCTAATATAACAATATTTATTTAAAATAAAAAAGACTAAAAAATTGACATATTTAAAAATATATATTATAATAAATATAGAAAATAAGGAGCCACAAAGTGTGGTACCATTAAAAGTATGATAAAGAGAATCACATCTCTAATGGCTAGCAGAGATGTGATTCTCTTTATATGTAACTATAACCAATGCTATAATTAAAATAAAAGAGATGATAGCAAGAACTATATTTGTAACTATTGATAAAACCAATAATTGCAATAATGCTGTTTCTAACATATGCATCACCTCACTTTCTTTGCAAGAATTGAGATGATACCACACTCTGCTTTTCCTTATTTTCTTCCAAAATTATACAAATTATTTTAAGAAAAGTCAATAGTTTTTGAACAAAAGTTTGTCAAAAAAACTTGCATTTTTATTATTTTTCTTATATAATACATTTTAGATTTACACAGGAGGAATCAAAATGGAACATTGGAGTGTTGAAGATTATAAAAACTTTACAGATACCAAAAAGAAAAAAAGTAAATATAGAGCCAATAAAACCTCTATTGATGGACATACTTTTGATAGTCAAAAAGAAGCGGATTATTATTGCGAATTAAAAATGAGATTACAAGCTAAAGAAATTAATGGATTTTGCTTGCAACCTACCTTTATGTTAGCACCTGGGCTTAAATATAAAGCCGATTTTATTGTCTTTAATTCAGATAATTCTTATGAGGTTATAGATGTAAAAGGAATTAAAACAAAAGAGTATATCGCTAAGAAAAAAGTTTTTGAAGATAAATATAATATAAAAATAAAAGAAATTTAATATCCATTTAACTAATAGAAAAAAGAAAAATGACTATTGAATAAGTCGACCTTAGATTGTTACGCCCTAGCTATGTTTCGACTATGAAATAGTCATATTTCTTTTTTAATTACTTAAATATATTAGTTATTATTTATTATCGTATCTTCTTCCTCTTTCATATTCATGATTTCATTTTTCTTATCTTCTGTAATATATTCATATTCTACCATTCTCTCTAATACTTGTCTCTGTCTTTGAGAAGCTAAATCTGGATTTTTCGTTGGTGCATAAACAGATGGAGCATTTGGAATTCCTGCTAACATGCTACTTTCATATTCATTCATATCAATTGGCTCTTTATCGAAATATCCGTTTGCTGCTTCTTTTACACAATAATACCCATCACCAAAATAACTTGTATTTACATATAGTTCTAATATTTCATCTTTTTCACAATTTTTTTCAATTTCAAAAGCCATAAATATTTCGGCAATTTTTCTTAAAGCTGTTTTTTCTTGTGTAAAATAAATATTTTTAGCCAATTGTTGTGTTATGGTACTTCCACCTTCTCGCAATTCAAAAGATTTTATATTTGTCCAAACAGCTCTAGCGATTGCTATTGGATCGATTGCACCATGATCATAAAATCTATGGTCTTCAACAGCTACAACAGCATCTAAATAAAATTGTGGCATGTCTTCTATTTTAGTGTAATTTTCATCTGCTTGAATTTCTGAAACCTTATCAGCAACACTGATTTCATCTAATGCATTTTTGTAAATAGTATAACCTTTATATGTAATGATTCCTGCTATTATTGCTACGATTAAAATGATAACTAATAAAATTCTTATTATTATTTTCTTCATACTATCACCCTATTTTGATTATATTTTAACAAAGTGACTATAAAGTGACTATTGATTCACTTTATAATCTAAAATATCTCCAGGAGTACATTCTAAAACTTCACATATCTTATCTAATGTTGAAAATCGAATCGCTTTTCCTTTGTTTGTTTTTAATATAGATAAATTTGCTGGTGTGATTCCTACTTTTTCTGCCAATTCTTGTGAGGATATTTTTCTTTTTGCCATCATAACATCTAAATTTACGATAATCATTTCTCATGCCTCCCTTATATTGTTAATTCATTTTCTTCCTTATAATTTGTGGCTTGTTTTAATAATTCTGATAATATATATAATGCAATTGCTACACCTATAAATAAGATAAACATAAATAGTAATACTAAAATAGAAATAGGTTCAAAGCTTTTTACCAAAACTGTCTGCACAAATAAATCCATCCCCCACAATAGAGCTTCTGCTAGTGAAGCAATTCCAGCATTTTTTAACCTTTTTACATTTTCCATACAAAATGGATTATTCTTCTTTAATGAATCAAATAATCCTATAAATTGATAAGCAATAACAAGTAATGCGATTCCATTTGGATATATGATAAAAGCACTGGCATTAAGATGTAATCCTACCATTTGTAAAAGAAAAGGTAAAATAATTAATACGATAATTCCTCCGAAAAAACATATTTGTAAAAATAATTTTAAAACTTTTCCTAATCCATTTTCTCCTAATATTTTCATAAAAACCTCCATTTGTTTAGATATATTTCTTTCTATGGAGGTATTATATGATTATTTTTATTATTTGTCAATACTTTTTTATCGTTTTTCGATAATTATATGATTTTTGGAAGAAATATTATTAATCCTACTATGGCTGCTCCTATCGCAAAAACTAATACAGCAGCTGCTGAAATATCTTTTACCAATTTTGCTTTTTCATTTCTTTGAGGACTTATCATATCTACAATCGTTTCAATGGCTGTATTAAATAATTCTGAAGCAATCACTAAAGTAATTGCAAAAATGCATATGCACCATTCTGTTCTGTTAAGTTCATAGATAATTCCCAATATTACGACAATCACCATTGCAAGAATATGGATTTTCATATTTCTTTCTGTTTTAAATGATGAAATAAATCCTTGTATTGCATATTTAAAACTATTAATTAGCTTTTTACATTCTTTTTTTGGGTTCATAATTATTCCTCTTTCTCAAATCTTTTTACAGGTATAAAATTTTCTGCAAATTTGTATTTATCTCTATTATGTATATAAAAATATCCTATTATTGAAAAAACAACTGCACCTATAAAATTTACGATTAAATCTTTCATTGTATCAATAATTCCTATATCTAAGTAACCACCTGTTATAACGGTTTCTATTTCCTTTCCATCTCCATTACTATAAATTACCGTTTTATCAATATTATCAACTACTACTGGAATGTTTTTTCCTTCTGGTTCCAATTCTACTGTTGATATTGTTTGAACTAATCTATCTTTTTGCATATCATAATGGAAGAATTGATCTGCACCAAATTCAAAAAATTCCCATAATACTCCAATTGTCATAGAAAAACAAAATGCTACTAGTGACACGAAAATTGGAGATAGTTTAATATGAAATCTTTCTGAATTATTTAATATATCAATTAAAGAGAATCCTATAGCCGCGCATAAAAATCCATTTATTGTATGTAAAATCGTATCCCAGTGTTTAAATATTCCATAAAAGTTTTGGATTTCTCCTAATATTTCTGCTGAAAAGATAAATAAAAAAATTATAATTTCTAATAAATCAGGTAACTCTATTTTTAACTTTTGGTTAATCCAAAATGGTATTAAAAATAGAATTAATGTTAATATACATAAAAACACACTAGCAAAGTCTCCACTTAAAAATCGTAATATCATTACAACAATGACTAATGCTCTTAAAGTTAGATACCAAGCTAAACTAGTTTTTTTATTTTGTTTATAAAATTCTTTAATTTTATCAATTTTTTTTGACATAGCCCCCTCCATTCATTTTGATTTTAACATTGTTTGTATTGAAAATCAATACTAAAAAAGAAAAGACCTACTCAATTTTGAGCAGGTCTTTGGAGTGTGGCTTATCCCCAGACTTTATAGTAGTACTGTAAGCCAATCTTAACCTTTACTTGTATACTTTCTCTAGCAGCAAGCGCCTCTTGACTGCAAGCACTTGGTGAATAGAAATATAATGCTCCACCTTGCGCATAATATTCCTCATCTAGTCCTAGTCTTCTAGCTTCTGCTCTAAGAGCTTCTTCTGTAGGATCTTCACCCATTAAAGCTCTATGGACAGCATTTTTTGTTGACTCTGGAATCATGTCCAGAGTCACCTCATAGGGATTATCTGTCATAATATAAATCTTCTCATTATGAACAGATGAAAATGCATTGTCCTGATATAGTACTTCATAGAAATTACTTGAAAAGCTATCAGACAACATTCTATTAAGAACTGTTGCTGCAACGGCAACTTGAGTATCTTCATCTTCTATGCCGTCTTCAGCAAAAACAAGCATATAAAAAGTCTCAAGCTCATCTTGTGTTAAATCGACGATGAATTCTTCTTCCTTTTCTTCAGTCTTTTCTGTTTCTGCTAATGTAGAATTGTCCTGTCGCAATTTTTCATAATCATAGCTTACTGTCTTGGCTTGTACGTTCTTCGTAACTATTGTCTCTGTTGGCTCATTTACAGTCTGGGAAATCCGCAAAGCATATAATAGAATACTTAATACCGCTAATGCTAAAAATGCTATGGAAATTTCTCTACGCATTTTTTACACTCCTTTTACATTTATTTACAATATTATTATACTATTTTTTAACAGTTATGTCAACTTTTTGATTTCACAATATAAAGTATCTAGAAATTTACTTTTAGCAAAATAAGACCACACCAGATTTTGGCGTGGTCAGTTGACTTGCTAAATCTTTACAAGTCGTTCGAGGGTTGGCCGAATCGTCATTTCTTTGTCATACTTATTGTTTAAGTATCGCAAAAAACTTTTTGCATATGCTTTTGTTTCTCCAATATTTTGATCATAGATTGCAATTATAAGATCCTCCGCCCGATGAAGAGCCTCATCATCCTCATAGAGTTCGTCATGCAAGATTGCAAGACGGATAGAATTGGCATCCTCCACATGCGGGAACTTGAATCTTATGTCAATAGCAAAAGTCGCGTACCTCATAAGGTTACCCCCTTTAATAATTGGTTGCCATTTGACAACTTTATATTATTATAACATATTATAACATCTTTTTCAATTATATTTTTTTTGCAATTGGCTATATTTTAAATCCTCTTTGTTATACTTATCAGGTTTTAGTCCCACTTTTCCTCTCATATAATCTAATAGTAATATCATGGCAATAGTAGACATACATCCAATAATTAATATGGTATTTGAAGCAGTTGTATAATGTAATAATAAAGCACCAAAAAGACTTAAAATAATTGTACAGATACTGTATAATATGCTCCTTACCGTTGCAAGTTTTGTTCTTATATTTACGTTTGTAAAATTGTTTAAATACCTATAAATAAGTACATTATAAGGTCCTTTAATTGCTCCTTGAACGACAAATAATAATATAATCATAAAAGTACTAGTAAAACCATTTCCTATCATTGATAAAAAACCTATTAAAATACATGAAATTGTTAATGGTATTCCTAAATGTGCTAATGTGGTATTTCTAAATCTTTTGTGGATTACATTTTGCGCCCTTGAACACATTGATGCTGCAATTTGAGATATTGCAAAAACAATCCCAAAATATTGTTCAGGTAATTGTATTTGTTCTAATACACTACTTCGTATTGAAGTCATATTATATATTAATGCTGACATTACGCCAAAAAATATTAATAAACATTTTACCCTTGTTGATTTTTTTGCAAATCTTATAGCATTTTTTAATTGTTTGAAATATTGTGTAGGTGTTTCTTTTTTTCTTTTTGATTATCTGGCAATTTAATGCTTTTGAACCTTGTTGATAATATTGTTGCTAGTATATTGGCAACAAGACATAAAATAATTGGTATATAAGGATTCAAAACAAATGTAAAACCTGCAATCAATGATGTAATCGCATCAATTGTATAATATCTTGAAACGGCTAGTCCATCAATGCTAGAATATAATCCTCCTCTTTTTTTACCTGTGGGCAATGAATCATATAATATATTTGTTTCGCAAACCCCTTTTATCACATAACCTATTGCATCAATAAAAAAAGCTAATAGTAAATGTGTAAAGTTTTGAGCAAAAATTAGTATAATTGAAAATATACACATACATATATTGGCAATTACTAAACTATTTTTCTTACCAACCCTATCTACTAATAGCCCTATAGGAATTTGTACAATAAGGCATGAAGCTGTAAAAAAAGCTTCTCCTAATAATACCTGTGAGGCAGAAAAATGTTTCGCTTGTGTTAAAAATAAATATATAATTGAATAATAGAATAATAAATCCCATGATAACATTTTATAGATAGGATATAATCTTGCATTCAATTTTTTATCTTGTATTTCTTTTGTGCTTTCCATTTTCTACCTCTTTTCTTTATTATATTAATCTTTTGGTTTCTCTAGCAATCATTAATTCTTCATTTGTCGGAACTACATAGACTTTTACTTTTGAATCTGGTGCAGATATTTCTTTTTCTTCTCCTCTCATATTATTTGCTTCAACATCTACTTTTACGCCCATAAATTCTAGTTTTTGACAAATTCCTTTTCTAATATTGATTTGATTTTCTCCTACACCACCTGTAAAGATGATATAATCTACTCCATTCATTGCTACCGCATATTTTGCAATATAAGCTGCTACTTCATAAATAAATTTATCGATGGCAATTTTGGCTCTTTCATCATTATTGTTAGAAGCTGCTTCTATTTCTCTAAAATCTGGAGCTAATCCAGAAATTCCTTGAACTCCTGATTTTTTATTTAATACATTTTCTACCTCATCTGCAGACATATTTTCTTTTTTCATTAAATAGGTTACTACTGATGGATCTAAATCACCTGAACGCGTTACCATTGGTATTCCAGCTAGTGGTGTTAATCCCATACTTGTATCTACTGATTTTCCTCCTTGAACTGCACATAAACTAGAACCTTGACCTAAATGGCATGTAACAATTTTTAAATCTTTGATATCTTTTTTTACTATTTCTGCTAATCTTTGTGATACATACATATGTGATGTTCCATGAAATCCATATTTTCTTATATGGTATTTTTCATAATATTCATATGGTATTGGATATATATATCTTTCTTTTGGCATTGTTTGATGAAATGCTGTATCAAAAACTCCTACCATTGGTTTCCCTGGCATAACTTTTCTACAAGCTTCTATTCCAATGATTCCTGCTGGATTATGTAATGGTGCTAAATCTATATTTTCTTTTACAATTTCTATCACTTCATCTGTTATTACGACTGATTGACTTATTTTTTCTCCACCATGTACTAATCTATGTCCAATCGCATTGATTTCATCTAGACTATCTATGACTTTATATTCTGGATTGATTAATTGTTTTAATGTAAAGTCTACAGCTTCTTCATGATTTTTTGCTGGATGTTTAATCTCGATTTTCTTTCCATTTACTTTATGTGTGATAAAAGCTTCTTCTTCTCCAATTCTCTCGTATTTTCCAGAAGCCAAAACTTCTTCTGTTTCCATATTGATCAATTGATATTTAAGTGATGAACTACCACAATTTAATACTAAAATTTTCATTTTTCTTTACCCTTTCTTTAAATTTTACTTACTATTTTTTCTGTTTCTTTAGCAATCATTAATTCTTCATTTGTTGGAATAACAAACACTTTTACTTTTGAATCAGAAGCCGATATCTCTTTTTCTTCTCCTTTTATATTGTTTCTCTCATCTTGTATTTTTACTCCAAAAACTTCTAATTGCTTACATATTTCACTTCTAGAATATGGAGATTTTTCTCCTACACCAGCAGTAAATGTTAATACATCTATTCCCCCCATTGCAACTGCACATTTTGCTATATAACCTGCTATTGAATAATGAAAAACATCCAATGCTAAATTTGCAGATTTTCCTCCAGACAATGCTTCTGTTTCTATATCTCTAAAATCTATCGATACATTTGAAATTCCATATACTCCTGATGCTTTATTCAAGATCTCTTCTGTATCCTTTTCGTTAAAATTTTCTTTTTTCATTAAATAGGTAACTACTGATGGATCTATATCGCCTGAGCGTGTTCCCATTGGAATTCCTCCTAATGGCGTTAGTCCCATACTTGTTTCTATGGATTCTCCACCTTTTATTGCACAAACACTTGCTCCTTGTCCTAAATGGCAGTTTACAATTTTTAATTTTTTAATATCTTCTCCTAAGATTTCTGCAACTCTATTTGCAACATATTGATGTGAAGTTCCATGAAATCCGTATTTTCTTATACCGTATTTTTCATAATATTCATATGGAATTGCATATATAAATTTTTCTTTTGAGATTGTTTGATGAAATGCTGTATCAAAAACAGCTACCATTGGTTTATTTGGTAATATTTTCTCACATGCTTCTATTCCTAGAATTGCTGCAGGATTATGTAAAGGTGCTAGTTCTTCATTTTCTTTTATTCCTTTAATAACATCATTTGTAATAAAAACAGCATCTTTAAACTTTTCTCCTCCATGTACAACTCTATGACCTATTGCATCCAATTCATCCAAACTTTTAAATATACCATAATTCACACTTGTCAATCTTTCCATAACAAATTGTATTGCCATTTTATGATTTTTAGCAGGATGTTCAAATTTGTGTTTTTCTCCATTTACTTTATGTGTTAAAAAGGAATTTGGTTGTCCAATTCTTTCGTAATATCCCTTTACTAATAATTCATTTGTTTTGGTATCGATTACCTGATATTTCAATGATGAACTACCACTGTTTAATACTAAAATTTTCATGAAATCCCCTCCACATTATTTTTTTATTTGTGCTTGTACTGCTGTAATAGCTACTACGCCAGCAACATCTTCACTACTACAACCTCTTGACAAATCATTAACTGGTTTGGCAATTCCTTGACATAATGGTCCATAAGCTTCTGCTTTAGCTAATCTTTGAACTAATTTATACCCTATATTTCCTGCGCCTAAATCTGGAAATACTAAAACATTTGCTTCTCCTTTTAATGGACTTTCTGGTGCTTTAAATGCTGCAACCTCTGGTATAATTGCTGCATCTAATTGTAATTCTCCATCTGCAAGTATTTCTGGTGTTTTTTGTTTTAATAGTTTTGTAGCTTCGATTACTTTTTCTGTTGATGCTGAATGTGCACTTTCATATGTTGAATAAGATAACATTGCTACTTTTGCTTGTTCTCCTATTAATTGTTCAAAACTTTTACTTGATGATATGGCAATTTCAGAAAGTGCCTCTGCGTTTGGTTCTTCATTTAATCCACTATCTGCAAATATAAATGTTCCATTTGAACCATATTGACAATCTGGTACTACCATGATAAAAAATGCGGAAACTAATTTTGTTCCTGGTGCTGTTTTTAAAATCTGCAATGCTGGTCTTAATGTATCAGATGTTGAATGTGCTGCACCTGATACAAGTCCATCAGCTTCATCCAATTTCACCATCATCATTCCAAAATATACTGGATCAAGAATTAATCTATTCGCTTGTTCTTCTGTCATTCCTTTTTGTTTTCTTAATTCATATAGATTACTTGCATATTCTTTCGTTTTATCTGATTTTGCAGGATCTATGATTTGAGTTCCATCTAAATTTATACTATTTTCTTTAGCCAATTGTCTAACTTCTTCTTCATTTCCTATTAGTATAACCTTTGCATAACCTTGTTCTTTTACGATTTGTGATGCTTCCAATATCCTGATATCTGTTGCTTCAGGTAATACTATCGTTTTTATTTCTTTTTTTGCTCTTTCTTTTATTTGATCTATAAAAGACATTTATATTCCTCCTCTCAATATACGATTACTTGTTCAATATATCATAAACCACAAAAAATTACAATATTTTTTATTGTTTATATATTCATATTTCTTGTCAAAAACATATCTGGGGTCTTCCTATAGGTCTTTGACTACAAAATATGAATATATAAACATCTCAAAAAAAGAACTCCATATTAGTTTCATCTAATACTAGAGTTCCATAAAAAATTTTTAATAATAATTATATCTATTGCTCATATTGTTAAAATTATTCATATTTCCCATGGTGTTCATCATGTTCATATTCCCATATGTATTTGGTTCTGAAATGGTAACAAATTTTATAGCATATATATCGCAAAATACTATATTATTACTTTCAATAGATCTTAGTAATATGTAACTTGCTCCGACATCTTCTAATATTCCTATTCTATCTGTTAAATTATTTGTTCCAATTAAGAATTCTACTCTCATTAGTTTTCCAATTTGCTCTCTTAAAAATGCTGGAGTATATATAGAATTGGTTAATATCTCTGGTGAATTTTGATTAATTTGCACATTTCTGTCTTCTCTTTTGTCTTGTTTTTCTTCTTGATTTGGCATTAAAAAAACTCCTTTCAAATTAAGTTTGTGCATATAATTCAGTAGGTCTATAAAAACAATGGTCGCCTAGCCTTGTGTGCAAAGTTCCTGAACCATTGCTTGGAAATGTTGAACCACATGTAGGTCTAAAAGGATTTAAATACCATAAACATTCTCCAATTTCATTCAATCTATTTCCAGCTAATGCCCAGTCAGCTATTTCATAATGCACATCTGTTGGATTCATATTATAAATATTTTGTGGATTATATTGTCCTCTTATTGTTTCTCTTGCACAATCAAATTGACCTTCTTGAAATATGATATTTCTAATATTTCCTCCTTGCGAAACTCTAGCGTATTCTCCAACTGGCGTATTGACTCTGTTCATTGTTACTGATGCAACTGCTCTCATTCCATTGTCACCTTCTCCACCGGCTTCACATTGTATAATTCTTGCTAATAGTTCCCTATCTGAATATGCCACTTTTATCACCTCATGAGATATTATATGTATTCTATTTTGTTTTGTGACAATAAAAAATTTCTACTAGTCTAAAACCAATAGAAATTTTTTTCATCAATTTTTCCTTTTCACAATTAATGCTTTTATTTTAACACCTTGCTCACTAAACATTTTTTCATGTTCTGTTTCTATGTTATTTTCCCAGATAGGCTCTGCATGTAAATCATATGTCTTTGCTATTATCTCAAATCCTGCTTCTTCGAAATATCCTAAACTACTTCTAAATAAATCATCATCATCTGTTTTAAAATAGATTTCTCCATCTTCACTTAAAAATTGCTTATATTTTTCTAATTGCCTTGTATGTGTTAATCTTTTCTTTCTATGTTTTCCTTTAGGCCAAGGATTGCAGAAATTGATATAGATTCTTTTTATAGCATCTTTTTCTCCCAATATCAAAAGGATTCTTTCTATATCAAATCTTGTTAATAATACATTATCTACTTCCTTATTTACTTTTTTATATTCTTCTTCCACAGCTCTTTTAGCAAGTCCCAACATGGCATCTACTAAATCAATTGCTATAAAATTAATTTCTGGATAGCTGACTGCTAATTTGGAAATAAATTGTCCTTTCCCACATCCTAATTCTAAATGAATTGGATTTTCTTGATTTTTAAATTCTTGTATCCATTTATCTTTTAAATCTTCTGGATGGTCTCTGTAAAAGTCACTTGCTTCTAATTCTGGTCTAGCCCAAGGTTTAAATCTTATTCTCATCAAAATTCTCCATTCTTATACAATATTTTTCATATAATTCTTTAATATTCTTTTTTGTTAATACTTCATCAATTCCACGCTTGCTTACTTCTGTAAATACAGCTATTAGAAATTTGTCTACTTGAGGATGAACAATGGAAACATTTCTTTCACGATTCCTATAATAGTTTATTTGTGTATCTTTCGTCCAATTCTTTCCATTATACACGATTCCTGCGGCTAATTTGTCACATATCATTTCTGCCGCATATTTATATGGCATAATAGAAGCTTTTTGAGGTACAGCTGTATCTACCCAATATTCATGATGGTGCTTATTTCTGCCCTTATGATGTAGCCATGCTTTTGAATATCCATTTTCTTGTCTAGACAATAAAATAGGACTTTTATGTCCATCAAAATATTTGACACTTTCCCAAAATTCTTCTGGTGAAAATTTTGACCAGTCATGCATAAATCCTCTCCATGGTATTCCTATTTTACAGCATAGTTTAAAGACTACCCATTTGTGTTTTGTAACAACTCCTATATGTTTAAAAAAGTTTCCTATTTTCATTTTTCATCTCATTCCTTTCTTAAGTTCACAAGCCTAGTTGACGAATTATACAATTGATTGTATAATTTTTTTATAGAAATGTCAAATGTAAGGGAGTTTTTATGATTTTAAAATATGTTGTACAAAACGAAAAATATAAATCGATTCATCAGATATTAAAACAAGAATTAAAAATATCTTCTAGATTATTGCAAAAACTAATTTCTAATAAATATGTTTCTTTAAATGAAACCATCACTGATACAAGAAATCCTGTTTCAATTGGAGATATTGTTACTGTGAATTTAGATTTTGAAGAAGAAAGTGAAAATATTGTTCCTACCAAAATGCAATTAGATATTATCTTCGAAGATGAAGCTTTCCTTGTTCTTAATAAACCCTCTGATATTGCTGTTCATCCATCTATCTTACATTACCAAGATAGTCTTTCCAATGGGGTAAAATATTATTTTGAAGAAATTGGTCTGCACAAAAAAATTAGACCAGTCAATAGGCTTGATTTACATACATCTGGATTAATTGTTTTTGCAAAAAATGAATATGTGCAAGAATGTCTAATTATGCAAATGAGAGAAAATCTTTTTAAAAAAGAATATATTGCTATCGTTTCTGGCCAATTAGAAAATCAAAAAGGTTCCATTCATTTACCAATTGCTCGTAAACCAAATAGCATTATTGAAAGATGTATTTCTTCTGATGGACAAGAAGCGATTACAGATTATGAAGTCATACAATCATTTAAAGATTACTCTGTTGTCAAATGCTTTTTAAAAACAGGTCGTACACATCAAATTCGTGTACATATGTCCGCTATAGGTCATCCATTACTTGGAGATACTTTGTATGGTTCTTCTTCTAGCTTAATTAATAGACAAGCATTACATAGTTATAAAATTTCTTTTATCCATCCGATTACGCACAAAAAAATTGATTTACATGCAGATTTACCAGAAGATATGAAATTATTGCTAAAAAATTAAAAGTGGAAAAACAAAAATTGCTTTCCACTTTTTTTGCTTTAGCGTCCGCCACCGCCACCTCCGGCCACCGGCCTCCGCCGCCTCCACCTGAGAATCCTCCTCCGGCTCCACTTCCTGATGAACCGATTGCAGAATATACAGATGAATTTATACAATTTCCGATATTAATTGAATTCATGATATGGATATAGGAATAGGTATACATTGCAGAATCCATATTCGTAATTTCTGGATAGATTACTTTTAACTGTTTTAAAACCTTATCAGATATTCCAAAAGCTGTTGCAAATACTAAGTATTTTTCCCATACAACTAATGCAGGTATTTCTTTTTCTTTCAATAAAGAAAAATCTTTCATATATTTTTTAAATGCTTTCCATTTTTCTCTTTCATCTACACCTGCTTGTGTAAATGGATTAGTTCTAGATGCCATCATTCCAACTAATATAGCATTAATGACCAATACTATTGCCAATGGAACAAATAGGATGGATATACATGCGAATCCTATATATACAGCACATATTCCTTGATAGTTCATATTTTCTTTTTGTCTTTCTTTGATATAGTTTCCTCTGTTTACTTCTTCATTTTCTATAATCTTTTCTAAATCCTTATCTAATATTTGCACTTTAGAAGTATGCTTTTCTAGATATTTAGTTATATCTTTTGTTGTTAAGGTATTTTTATCTTTAGCCACTTGTTTTAAGAAATTCCATGTTAATTTTTGATCATCTTTTAAATTTTCTATATTTTTATCTTCTAGTAAATTGATTTTAACTACATCAGACTTTGTAATACTACCTTTTTCTTCTAATTCTAATGTAATATATTTTTTCAAACATAAATCTAATATATTTGCAGCAAAACTTGATGAAAATGATTTATTATATCCTGATGTTATGACAAATAACGCTTCTGCCGGTGTTGCCTCTTCATATGGTAACTCTCTAAAATAATCTAGTTCAGTTGATGGTTTTATTTTTTTATCCATCTTTCTTAGTTTTTTTATATTTTTAAACATCTTTATAATGAAAAATACTGTAATTAATGATAAAATACCAATTACCACATATATAAATATTTTCTTAGCTTCTCTTCTTGCATTGGCTTCATCAGCCCATTTGGTTTCTTCATCTAATACAGTACCTAAAATATCTCTATCATAAGTTCTATTCGTTGAAGCTATCATAGCATTTGGAAATAAGGTTCTTACTTCTACATAATTACCACTAGAATATCGGTTGATTGTAAATTCAATTTTATTGGTATCTGTTACATAAATTTCTCCATTTAAATCTTCCGTATGTCCCCATACGCGAATATCTTCTTTAGATTGTGCATTCATAGGCAACAAAATCGTTCCTGTTATTTTTTCAGCATCAATTTCAAAGTCTTCTCCAATAAATTGCCAATATAGTTCTGCATAATCATTATATTTTGCAATTGCGTCTTCTACTTTATAAGATATCTCATATGTTCTTGTATCTGAATCATTTTCAAGTCCAACACCCCATGCAATTTCAAACATACCTTTTGAATTGTTTAGGGCATAATAACAATTTTCTGTTACATGATACATTTCTTCATAGATTTGTGTAAATTCTCTTCCAGCTGTTACATCTCTTACAGTGACATCTGTTATTTCAGAATATTTGGAACTATCTTTTTTAAATGTTTTAAATAATGTATTTGTTTCTGAAATATCAATGTTCCATATTTCTGTTACATTCATACTTCCATCTGTATTGATTTGTGCATTAAATGTCTGTTCGTTTAGTTCCAAACTTGCATTTACTTTTACACTACATAGTAGCAAAAATGCAATTGCTACTATAAAAATAAATATGATTTTTTTACTTTTCATTTTATCCCCCTTTGCTAAGGAAATTTTATCATAGTAATTTATTTATTGCAATAAATAATATCTCTATTTTATATTATATTTTTAGGAGTTGATATATTCATATTTTGTAGGCAAAGACCCATAGGAAGACCATAGCTATGTTTTTGACAAGAAATATGAATATATTAACTTTTAAATGGCTTTATCATAAAATACAATGATATTATGCAATAAAAAAATACCTACATATGTAGATATTTTTAAAGTAAATCTGTAAGCCGGGTTCTGTCATTGAAAATAGTCATTTATCTAGGATATATATCACTATATACCTCAAGCCACGCATTTCAGAAGACGCCGAGCAGGCTTAATCTTCTACTTAGGTGTTGCTCCAGATGGGGTTTACACAGCCAAGTATGTCACCATACCTGCGGTGAGCTCTTACCTCGCCTTTTCATCCTTACCTCTTAAGAGGCGGTTATTTTCTGTTGCACTTTCCTTAAGGTTTCCCTCACTAGACGTTATCTAGCATCATTGCTCTATGGAGCCCGGACTTTCCTCTCGTAATTCCTTTCGGAATTTACCAGCGACTATTTAATTTACTCGAAATATATTATACCATTCTTTTAAAAAATTGTAAATATGTATTTATATCTCACTACTTTAATATTCTAAAATGTTTATATATTCATATTTGCAGTCAAAGCCCCATTTGAAATCATAATAAAATAATAGGCTTTAAGGTATGAGCCTTAAAGTCTATTTTCCTATTTTGTAAGGCACTCTTTCGGAATTTTCTTTACCACTTGCCACACATAAAATACATTACAATTATTGGTCTCCACCATATATAGGTTATGCCCTAAATCTTGTACCTTTATGATTTTACCAAGTGGTTTTGCAACATATTCCCAACAAGAGTATTCGCCAAGATTCAGGAACCGATAGAAATCTATCAGCTCCATTCCTTCTACAGGAACTTTTTTTGAAATCGCATGAAATGCATTCATATGGATTTCACTCCTTACAAAAATCTATTAATAGTATATCACAATTTACATAAATTTGCAAAATATTCGTTTTAAATCCATTCACCGTATTTTTTAATATAAATTTTCTTAGCAAATATCGCAACAATACAATATAGAACTGGTACACCAAGGATTACTGTAAAGTATTTAGGTGCAAGAGGCGCAAGTCCAATTGCTTGTCCTAAGAAAGTATAAGGTACAATCATCGCTATAATACTTAATAATATAGATGAAGCATATACATATTTAGAAGCATGACTTTGTTTAAATGGAATTTTTGCAGTTCTTATAACATGCATTCCCATTAAATTTGAAACTACACTATACGTAAACCAAATTGTTTGAAATATCGCAGCTTCATGAATATCAAATGTAAACCATACTAAGGCGAAAACTAATAAGTCGAAAATAGAACTTAGTGGTCCCATAAATAACATGAAGTTTTTCAAGCTTTTTATACTAAATTTCTTAGGCTTATTTAGATATTCTTCATCCACATTATCTAACGGTAAGGTTAATTGACCAAAATCATATAATAATCCTTCCACTAACAATTGGATTGGCGTCTCTGGTAAAAATGGTAAAAATACACTTGCAATAATAACAGAAACAACTTCTCCAAAGTTAAAACTTGCAGCAAGTTTAATATATTTCATTAAATTTGCATAAGTATGTCTACCTTCTTTAACGCCATCAAGCAAAACATGTAAATCCTTCTCTAATAATATAATATCAGCAGATTCTTTTGCAATGTCAACTGCTGTATCAACAGAAACACCAACATCTGAATTGATAAGTGAAGGGCTATCATTAATACCATCCCCCATATATCCAACAACATTTCCTGCTTCTTTTAAAACTCTGACAATACGCGCCTTTTGAATAGGAGATAATTTAGCAAAAATATTTGTCTTTTTTAAAAGTCGTTTTAATCCAATATCAGAAACTTTATCTATTTGCGTACCTGTAACGATTTTATTGGATTTAATTCCAACCTTATCACACACACATCTTGTTACTTCAACATTATCACCAGTTAAAACAATTACTCTAATTCCATTTTTATTCAATTTTTCAACAGAAGATTTAGCTGTTTCTTTTGGTGGATCAAGAAATCCTATAAATCCAATTAGAACCATATTCTTTTCATCAGACACACCAAAACCAGATGTTTTATCTAAATCATTTTTTTGGCTTACTGCTACAACTCTTAAACCTTGCTTATTTAATTCTTTTGCGATTCGTTTTATGTTTTCTTTAACCTCACTTGTCATTGTAGAAACTTTTCCTTGATAATCTATCATTGTAGAAATGCTTAAAATCTCCTCAACTGCACCTTTTGTGATTAATTGTGTTTTTGAACCATCACTTACAACAATAGAAAGTCTTCTTCTTGAAAAATCAAAAGGAACTTCATCAATTTTTTGATATTTTGTAGATAATTCTTCTAATCCGTGTTCTGTGGCACGAACTATGACTGCTTCATCAATGTTACTACGCAATCCTGTTTGAAAATAAGCATTTAAAAAAGCATGTTTTAATACTCTTATATCTTCATTCCCCATGACATCAAGATATTTTTCTAAAACGATTTTATCTTCTGTTAATGTACCTGTTTTGTCTGTACATAAAATATTCATTGCACCAAAACTTTGTATTGAATCTAACTTTTTTACAATCGTTTTCTTTTTGGACATTCTTATGGCACCTTTTGACAAGCTACTTGACAATATAACAGGTAGTAAAAGTGGTGTAATACAAATGGCAATTGCAACAGCAAATGTAAAAGAAACAATGATATCATGTTTCCAAACATTTAACAAGAAAACAATTGGAATTAAAATAAGCATAAATTTTATCAACAATTTACTAATACTTTCTATTCCTTTTTGAAAAGCAGTTTTAGGTTTTCCTGTTGTTAATGTATGTGCAACTTTTCCAAAATAAGTGTCATCAGAAGTAAGAACAACAACACCTTTTGCACTTCCACTGATAACATTTGTTCCCATAAAACAGATGGTATCAATATCTGAGATATTATCAATTTCTTCTTTTAACTCTGTATTTTCAAGTTTTTTAATTGCATCTGATTCACCTGTTAGAGTAGATTGTCCAACATATAAATCTTTCGATTCTATAATCCTTAAATCAGCCGGTATCATGTCACCAGCAGATAAAATGACAGTATCTCCAACAACAAGATCTTTAAAAGGTACTTTTATTTTTTCTCCATTTCTAATGACTGTTGTCATAGTCGATACCAATTGTTTCAATTTTTCTGCTGCCAAATTTGATCTATATTCTGAAACAAAATCTAATAAAGTACTTACAATAACTAGAACAACAATTACAATGATATTGGCATAATTAGGATCTTCCGCTAAATATATATCTGTATAAGATAAAACTAAGGCAATTCCGATTAATATGCTATTAAATGGTGTAAATAAACTTTTAAATAGATAATGATACCATTTTTTTGGTTTTGATTGTGTTACTTCATTGTAACCATCTCTTTGAATTCGGTCATTTACTTGATTTGTACTTAAACCTTTTTCTGTTACTTTAAATTTAGAAATAAATTCTTCTTTGGGCATCTTACATAAATGCCCGTAGACTTTTTCTACATCCACATCTTCTCTTTTTTCATTTGTCATAAAAAACCTCCATTTATTTGTAAATATACAAAACTATTTATTTTTATTATGATTACTTTTTTAATAATTTAAACATTATTAATATAACACTATTGAAAATAGAATTCAATTATTTAGGCAATTTTCTTTTCCAACAATTTCTTCAAATACTTTTAAAATATCCTCTGTTAAATAAATCGCTCCACAAGACTTTACATCTTCTCCTATTTTTATGGCAACACTTATATTATTTAATTCACCAGTAAAGAACTTAATAGCTCCTCTTAATTTTTCCTTTTGTTCTTCTGTTGTATTGGTAATATTCAGTATAAGCATTTTAGGTTTTGATTCTCCGAAATTTTTGATTTCTCTTGCAACAATTTTTGTTGCATCATCTTCTCTAATACTTAATCTTCCATCAATCATGACAATATTTTCTTCTATTAATAAATCTTGTGATTTCAAATAAGTTGGTTCAAATACAATAATTTCGGCAGAACCATATAAATCTTCAATTGTAAGAAATACCATGATTTTATTGTTTTTCGTATATTTCTTTTTTACAGATGTAATAATTCCTGCAATTTTAACTTCTTGCCCATCTACAAATTTTGTCCTTTCTTTTACTCTTATGTCTGGATTTTCTTCATCTGAACTGATAGAATTTAGCTCATCAATTTCTTTCATTTGTAATGATGAAATATTCGTACTTGCTATAATGGCTTCTTTTATTTTTTCTAATGGATGTCCAGAAATATAAATTCCTAACATTTCTTTTTCCATAGAAAGTAATTCTTTTTCATTTAATTCTGGCTCTTCAACAAAATTATACTTGATTTCATCTAAATTGTTTCCCTCTTCTCCACCTAAATCAAACATAGAAACCTGACCATTCATTCCTTTTTTATTATAACTTTGAATCGTGTCAATGATTGTTTCAAAAGACGCTAATAATGTTGCTCTCGTTTCCGGAAATTCTGCAAATGTTCCTGCTTTAATTAAACTCTCTACACATTTTTTGTTTACAGATTCTCCAGCCATTCTTTCACAAAAATCTACAAAACTTGCAAATTTTCCATGTTCTTCTCTTTCTTTGATAATATTGTCCACAGGTTGAATTCCTACATTTTTAATACTTCCTAAACCAAATCGTATTTTTCCATCTTCAACAGTAAATTTTGTACTACTCCTATTAATATCTGGCTTTAATATTTCAATGCCAAGTTTTTTGCATTCATCTATATATTCTGGAACTTTATCTAAATTTCCTAAAAAGCTATTTAACATTGATGCCATAAATTCTGCCGGATAATATGCTTTTAAATATGCTGTTCTATAAGCAACTACAGCATAGCAGGCAGCATGTGATTTATTAAATGCATATTTTGCAAATTCTGCCATTTCATCAAATATTTTATTTGCCGATTCTGCATCGATTCCGTTTCTGACACATCCTGGCACGACAATATTTCCATTTTCATCTACTTGTCCATTGATAAAAATTTCTCTTTCTTTTGCCATAACATCCAATTTTTTCTTTCCCATTGCTCTACGAACTAAATCTGCTCTACCAAGAGAATATCCGGCTAAATCTCTTACAATTTGCATGACTTGCTCTTGATATACCATACATCCGTATGTTACATTTAAGATTGGTTCTAAGCTTGGATGTGTATATTCATTATGCCCTGGATGTTGTTTCCCTCTTATATATCTTGGTATTTGATCCATTGGTCCTGGTCTATATAAGGAAACTCCAGCGATTAAGTCTTCCAAACAGTCTGGCTTTAATTCCTTCATGAAGTTTGTCATTCCTTGAGATTCAAATTGGAAAATTCCAGATGTATCTCCATTTTGCCATAGCTTATATACTTTTGGATCTGACATATCTTTGTCAAATGTCACATCCATTCCTCTACCTTTTTTTACTAAGTCAATGGTATCTTGAATAACCGTTAATGTTCTTAATCCTAAAAAGTCCATTTTTAGCAGTCCTAGTTCTTCCAATGTTGTCATGATATATTGTGTAGATATTTGTCCATCTCTTACATATAGAGGTACATAGGTATCTACTGGTTCTTTCGTAATTACCACTCCACAGGCGTGTGTGGAAGCCTGTCTTGGCATTCCTTCTAATCCCATTGCTATTTCTAATAATTTATGAATTTGCTCATCATTTTCATATAAATCATTTAGTTCTTTGTTTTGTTCTAATGCTTTTTTTATGGTAATATGCAATTCATTTGGTATCATTTTTGCTAATTTATCTGCTTCTGCATATGGAAAATCTAACACTCTAGCCACATCTCTGATGACCATTCTTGCTGACATTGTTCCAAATGTAATAATCTGTGATACATGGTCATGTCCATATTTTCTGGATACATAATCAATTACTTCTTGTCTACGCTCATAACAAAAATCAACATCAAAATCTGGCATACTGATTCTTTCGGGATTTAAAAATCTTTCAAATAGTAATCCATATTTCATAGGATCAATATCTGTAATTTCAATTGCATATGCGATAATAGAACCTGCTCCAGAACCACGACCTGGTCCTACTGGTATATTATGTGTTTTTGCATAATGAATAAAGTCCCATACAATTAAAAAGTAATCAACATATCCCATTTTTTGTATAACACCAAGTTCATAGGTAGCTCTATCTAATATTTCTTGTGATGGATTTTCTCCATATCGATTTTTAATTCCATCATCACATAATTTTTTAAAGAAATCATAATGTGTTGGATATTCTGGTGGTACATCATAATTTGGTAAAATTGTATGTCCAAATTCAAATTCCACATTACATTTCTCTGCAATTTTTACTGTATTTTCTATAGCATCTGGAAATGCTGAGAAATATGCACTCATTTCTTCTGGTGATTTTACATATAATTCGTCTGTTTCAAATCGCATTCTGTCTTCATCACTCATTCTTTTTCCTGTTTGGATACATAATAAGATTTCATGATTATAGGCATCTTCTCTTTTTAAGTAATGAGCATCATTTGTTGCAACCAATGGAATATCTAATTTTCTAGCTAATTGTACTAATTTTTGGTTTGCTAAAATTTGTTCTTTGATTCCATTGTTTTGTATTTCTATATAATAGTCTTCTCCAAATACTTTTTTATGCCATAAGGCGATTTCTTCTGCTTTTTCATTTTGACCATTTAATAATGCTTGATTAACTGCACCTGCTAAACATGCACTCAAACAGATTAGTCCTTCATGATATTGTTCTAGAACTTCTAAATCTATTCTAGGTTTATAATAATATCCTTCTGTAAATCCTATAGATACCAATTTACTTAAATTCTTATATCCTTGATTATTTTTGGCTAGTAATATTAAATGATTATATTTATTATCAATTCCTGGTTCTTTGTCAAATCTTGAACGATTCGCTACATATACTTCGCATCCTATGATTGGTTTTATTCCTTCTTTTTTACATGCTTTGTAAAAGTCAATGGCTCCATACATGACTCCATGGTCTGTAATTGCCATTGCTTTCATTCCTAATTCTTTTGCTCTTACTGGTAAGTCTTTTATTCTATTTGCTCCATCTAATAAGCTAAATTCACTGTGTATATGTAAGTGTACGAATTCTGACATGTTTGCCTCCTACTTTTGCTGATATTCTAATAAATTTTAATGTCATTTTATATAAAGTTGATTCTAATGTCAAGTGGTTTTGTCAGTCAATTTGTTCTTTTATTCCAAATTAAGTATTGCAATTTTCTTTTAAAGTAGTATAATACCTTTTGTAAAAAATGGAGGTAGCATATGAAACAAATCTATGAAAGAAAAATTAATTATTATGAAACAGATAAAATGGGTGTAGTACACCATTCCAATTATATTCGATTTTTTGAAGAAGCTCGTTGCGAATTTTTAGAAAAATCAGGTTTACCTTATGATAAATTAGAAGCAAATGGAATTATGTCTCCTGTTTTAGGCTTTTCTTGCCAATATAAGCAACATGTTACTTTTGGAGATATAATTGAAATACATACTTCTGTTACAAGTTATACTGGAGTAAAATTTACTGTCTCTTATGAAGTCTATAATAAAACTACTGGAGCTCTTTGTGTTACAGGTGAATCTATGCATTGTTTTACAGATTTAGATTTAAAACCATTGAATATGAAAAAACATCATCCAGATATCTATGAAAAATTTATGTCCTTAGTAGAAAATTAACTAAGGACATTTTATTTTTTACAAAATTGCATTTGTATTTTATTTATAAGAAAGAAAATCCCCGCCTTAGCCGTAAGTTGTGTGAATTTTTAAGGACCTGTCTTCGACAGGTGGGTGCCATCTTGAGTACTCCTGGGCTTCTTACTACTCGAGAGTGTAAGCTTGCACGCCATACCCAAAGGTTCTGGCCCCTCTTTAAACTTGTAGGTTCTAAAAATTCTGCGCTACACGCACTATGCAGGGTATTTTCTTTATTCAATTGTTATAGTTATTTTAGCATATTATTTTCCAAATTGCAACCAATAAAAGGCTCAAATTTTTGAAAATTCATATGCTAATTATAGTATATCTCTATTATCTTTATTTATTCTCTTTCTTTTAATTCTTTTAGTAGGTTGACAAAAGCCTTGTCTCTATGATTGTGTGCTTTTTCATATTCCTCTGCTGTAAGTTCTGACATTGGTACTGTATATCCTTCTGGAATAAATACAGGTGAATAGGTTAATCCTCCCCATTTTTTTACTTCTTTTGCAACAGTTCCTAAGCATTCTCCTCTTGACACAATTTTTGTTCCATCTTTTAAAAAGCTTGTTAATACACAAACAAATTTTGCTCTTCTTTCTGTATCTCCTGTTTTAGCTATATTCGTAAGTAGCTTTTCTATACATTGTTCTTGATTGCTATGTCCTCCAGTATATCTTGCAGAATATACACCCGGTTCTCCATTTAAACAATCTACACATAATCCAGCATCATCTGTTGTAATAATATCATAATCTATTTTATTTTTATCACAAAATGCTTTTACTGTATTTGCTTTTATTTCTGAATTTTCTTCAAATGTTGTTCCAGTTTCTTCTATTTCATCATAAAAACCAATATCTTTTAAAGATAGAATTTCTATATCTTCTCCATGGGCTTTTATAATTGCTTTAATATCTTTTAATTTATTTTGATTTGATGTTCCATATATCATTTTATTTATATTTTTCATCTCATTTTACCTCTTTATAATTCCTTATATTCACTGACTTTTGCAATTTCTTTATGCTACTGTTTCCATCTCTTTATTGATTCTATCTTCACATTCTCTCATTGCCAATATTGTTTTTTCAAGTAATGTATCTAATTCCCAACCTAACATTTCTGCACCTTGTTTGATAACATCCCTAGAACATCCTGCTGCAAATTTCTTGTCTTTAAATTTCTTTTTTAAACTAGATACTTCTAAATCTTTTGTGCTTTTTGATGGTCTCATTTTTATGGCTGCTCCAATTAATCCTGTTAATTCGTCTGTTGCAAATAATATTTTTTCCATTTGTCTTTCAGGTTTTACATCACTTGATAATCCATATGCATGACTACATATCGCATGTATCATATCATCAGATACATTGTTTTCTTTTAAGATTTCTACACATTTTTTACAATGTTCTTCTGGGTACATTTCATAATCCACATCATGTAACAATCCTACGATTCCCCAGTATTCTTCATCTTCTCCATTTTCTTTTGCGTAATATCTCATGACACCTTCTACTGTCAATCCATGTAATATATGAAATGGCTCTTTATTATATTTTTTTAATAATTCAAGTGCTTCTTCTCTTTTTATCATTTTATGCCTCCTGTACTTATAGTCCCATAATTTCTTTTGCTACTTCATTAATTGTTTTTCCATCTGCAGAAGCTCCCATTTTTGCTTTTGCTTCTTTCATGATGGCCCCCATATCTTTCATGGAAGTAGCTCCTATTTGTGAAATGATCTTTTCTACCTCTGCCTTTATTTCTTCTCTACTTAATTGTTTTGGTAAATATTCTTGTAATATTTCTATTTCTTGATTTGTTTGATTTATTAAATCTTCTCTTCCTGCTTTTTCGAAGTCTTTTAAAACATCTCTTTTACCTTTTACTTCTTTGGCTATGATTTCTAGTATTTTATCATCTTCCACTTGTATTCCTTTGTCTTTTTCAATTTGCAATATTGCAGCTCTTACCATTTGAACTGTATTTTTTCTTACTTCATTTTTTGTTTTCATCGCATTTTTTAAATCTTCCATTAATTTTTCTTTTAGCATACTCATTCCTCCATTCTGTTTGTATATTATCACAATTTTGTATTGTTTTCAATAATATCTCCTGCATTTAATTTTTTTATTTTTTTATAAATTTCACCATCTTTTTTGGAATAGATTTTTTCTTCAATTCCGTGATTGGTACAAACTTTTATTTTCACATATCCTTGATAAATTTGCGGATGTCTTAATATTCGTGTTTTTTGGTTATCGATTGCCTTTTTAGAAAAAGCAATATATGAAAATTTTTCATCTTCATATCCTAGCTCTCCTTTTTTGGCTAGTCTTTGTATTCCACTTCTATTGACTCTCACATAAAAACTACACCAGTCATCTTCTTTTATTTTGCATTCATTTTGATGGCTACATGGAGCTATAATGTTTGCTCCTTCCTTTAATAACATTTCTCTTGCATTTACTATATTTTTAAATCCAGCTGGTGTTCCAGGTTCAATTATCAATAATATTTTATTTGTAGCATTCCAAAGTTTTTTTATGATTTCATTTTTATTTTCCTCTGGTAATTCATTTATCATATAAGAAGTAATAACCAAATCTGCTTTTTCTGTAAAATTATCTTTTAAAATATCGAACTTTTTCCAATCTACTTGTTTTAGTAGTTCGACTCCTTTCATTAGTTTTTTCCCCATGTTAATCATGACTTGTTCTCTTTCAAAGCATGTACATTTCTCTAAATGCATGAATTGGTTGACTGCCCAAGTAGCAGCTCCTGTACCTGCTCCCATGTCATAACAAGTGTTTATTTTCTCATTGTAATTTTCTAGCGTATGATCCAATGCAGAATAAATAGCACAATAAGTGGATGGCATTCTGGATATTGCATAAGACAATGCTTCTTCTTGCTTATTAACAAATATTTTTCCATCTCCTATGTTATTTCTATATCTGCTACTTATCTTTTGAGAGTTTTCTATGATTTGGTTACTTTTTATTCCTACTAATTGATTTTCTATTGCTATTTTTAGTTCTTGTGGTATATCCATAATTCTCCTTTTAAAACATTATCAATTTCCCATATTTTTTTAGCCATTTATCGATTTCTGCATAATTTGGTATAAATCGCTCTACTAAGTTATAAAAATCTTTATTATGATTTTTATATACAAAATGACATAATTCATGCACGATAATGGCATCAACTTTATCTTCTGGTAACATGATTAATCTTGAAGAAAAATATAAATTCTTTTTACTTGGCATGCAACTTCCATATCGACTGATAGCATCTCTTATTTTTACTTCATTGTATGGCAACCCTGTTACTTTACTCCAATAAGGTAATTTCTTAGAAATTAAGTTTTCTGTTTGATTTTTTAATACTCGTTTTACTAATTTGTCTACAAGTGTTTTAATTTCTTCTTGTGAAAGATTATCAGGAACCGTAATTTTAACTATTTGCTCTTTTTCATTGATTTCTATACTTACTCTATTTTTCGTTGTTTCTTCTCTTTGAATTCGAAACTCCATTCCTTTATAATAGATGGTTTCTCCTGTTTTCCATTGTTTGATTGTGTTTACTTCTGACGAAATCACTTTCAAATATTTATAATAAATTTCCTCTTCATTGTCTTTAATCATTTTTAGAACCATTTTTATAGGTAATCTGGTTGGTTTTGTAACACTTAAAACATTACTCTTAAAATAAATTTTTATAGATTTCGCATTTTTATAACTTTTTATAGAAATGGGTATCTCTTTATCTTTTATTTTTATATATTTTGTTGCTACTGGCATTTAAATTTTCTTCCTCAAATTCTATAATTCCACCATAATCAATCACATCTAACCCTTCAAAGTCGATGATATTTAAGTTTCTTTTTTCTATGAATTTTCTTATTTTATTTTTTCTGTCAATTTTATTCAACTCTCCAAAAACAATGACATTATCTTCTAGTCTTGCCATGGCACCACCAACAAATCCATTTTTATTACTATAGCCCATTGTTCTTAATAATTTGATATCTGGTTCGTCCTTTAAAAATAGTACATCTATATTTTGATTTTCTAATATTTTATAAAGTCCTTCGTCTGTTACAATTGCACTTTTATCATCTATAACTGCTACGGAACAATTTGTGTACCCTTGTGTTGTTTGAATTAGTTCATATCCACTTTTAATTAATTCTTGTTGTATTTTTTTATCTGTATATTTAAAATTGTGAATTGCCTTTTTTCCTATTGTACATACATTATATTTTATGTCAAATGGATATTCTGCTTCCACATTATCAATACCTTGTTCAAAACATTCTAGTTTGGGCATATAAACATATTGTGTTGGTTCTATTACAATTTTATCTCCTGTTTTGCATGCAAAAATGTCAACATGTGATGAAATCTCCGGATAAACTTCTTCACTTTGTTTTATCTCTATTAATGTATATCCTAATTCTTTCAATTTATCTTTTTCAATGTTTCTCATTCTTTCATCTATGATTACATATTTCATTTTTCTATTCCTCCATCACTATATAAAATTTTTCATTAATATCTCCTATCCGGCTTATTCTTTTTCTAATACTTTTATGGCACATCTGATTCCATCTACTGCTGCTGTCATAATGCCTCCGGCATATCCTGCACCTTCTCCACAAGGATATAGTCCTTCTACATTTATGGATTGTAGATTTTCTTTATCTCTTATTATTTGGACTGGTGATGAGCTTCTTGTTTCCACTCCTGTTAATATGGCATCTTTATCATAAAATCCATGCATTTTCTTATCTGAATTTATAATTCCTTCTTTTAATGTCTCTGCTACATAGTCTGGTAAAATTTCATTTAAATTTGCCATTGTCACTCCTGGTAAATAGGTAGGTTTTACTTTTCCTAAGCTTTTTGTTTTTGTGTTAGTTAAAAAATCTTCTACTTTTTGGATTGGTGCATTATAATTTTGTCCTCCTAGTTTATATGCTTTCCTTTCTAAATCTTCTTGAAAATACATGCCATCTAAAGGTGTATTTTTGTAATAATCTTCTACGGTTACATTTACCAATAAAGCACTATTGGCGTTTTCGCCATCTCTTGCAAAATTACTCATCCCATTTGTTACTATAGAATTTTCTTCTGAGTTTGAGGCTATCACTTTTCCTCCTGGACACATACAAAATGTATAACAAGTTCTTCCATTATTTGCATGATATACGAATTTGTAATCTGCAGTTGGTAATTTTAATTTAGGATTCTCCCCATATTGCATTTTATTAATATCTTTTTGTAAATGTTCAATTCTTACACCTACTGCAAAATTCTTAGGTTTCATTTCTATATCTAAATCATATAATTTCTTAAAAGTATCTCTTGCACTGTGTCCTATTGCTAAGATAACTACATCTGTTTCTATTCTTTTTGAACAGATTACCGCTTTTATTTTGCCTTCTTCCATTTCAATATCTGTTACTTTTTCTTGGAATACTATTTGCCCACCGTTTTCAAGAATATAATTCCTCATATTTTTTACAATGTTTACTAGGTTATCTGTTCCTATATGTGGTTTTGCTGTATATAATATTTCTTCTGGTGCTCCAAATCTTACAAATTCTTCTAGTACTTTTCGTGAATAGATACTGGTATTCCCTGTATTTAATTTTCCGTCAGAGAATGTTCCTGCTCCGCCTTCGCCAAATTGGATATTGGATTCCGGATTAATCTTTCTCGTTTTTACAAATTCTTCTATGTCTTTTATTCTTTCTTCTACTTGTTTTCCTCTTTCTAAAATGATTGGTTTTATTCCATTTTCTATGAGTATTAATCCGGCAAATAATCCTGCAGGTCCTGCTCCAACAATCACAGGGTTAGTTTTACTTTTTCGTTTTATATCTATTTTCGGAAATTTGTATTCTTCTATTTTTGTAAATTTTGCTTCTTTTTTTCTATCTTTTAATTGTATATTGATTGTATAATTATAATGAATATCTTCTTTTTTTCTGGCATCAATTGATTTTTTGTATATATACCATTTTTCAATTTCTTCTAGTTTTATATGATTTTTGGCAATTGCTTTTTTTAAAACTTCTTGTTCTGATAAGTCTTCTCTTATTTTTATGTCTTGTAATCTTATCATTTTTTTCTCCTTTTTTTCTTTGATTATATCATTTGCATCGTGTTTTGTCAGTATTTTTGCAAAAAATCAACCTAATCTTAAGAAAATTAGATTGATTTCTATGATTTATATTTCAAACTTTTTGATTTAAATTATTTTAACTTTTTTATTTCTTCTTCTGTTAATCCTGTAACTTTTTTTATTTGTTCTATTGACATATTTAATTTTAGGAGATTTTTGGCGATTTCTATGTTTCTTTCTTTACGTCCTTGGCTCATTCCATCTTTTAATCCCTTATCATATCCAGCATCTTCTATTGCTTTTTGATCTAATATGTATTTTTCCCTTAATTCTGCTAAATATCTTTCTCTTTTATCTTTGCTAATTTCTTCTAGCACTTCTTTCGCTTTTTTTATTTCTTTATTATCTCCCATTTCTACCACCTCTGGTTCTTTTATAAATTTTATCCACCTATTTAAGTCCTCATTTTTTGTTTTGGCCTTATATTTCTCATATTTGGGCAATTCAATTATATAAAATTCCATTACTTCTGTCAATATCACTTTTTGGTATTCCTCTTCTCTTATGTTCCATTTTGTTTCATATTTTTTTATTTCTTTTAGACTATCTATTTCATAATCTGTTATTAATATCACAATTACTTTTTCTAAGTTTTCATAATCTTTTCCCACTTTTAAATTCATATTGTATAATTTGCTCCAATAGTATAAGATTCTTTTTTCTATATTTTTTCTATCTACTATCTGCATTTCAATATTGCAATTAATTTTATCCTCTATTTTTGCTCTTATATCTAGTATTCCTACTTTATCTTCTAACAGGTCTTTTTCTAGTATTGTACTATTATCTAATTCTACATTACTTATTTCTTTTTGAATGATAGAACTTATTAATCCTTTGGTTATGTCCTCATTGCCTACATAGCCAAATATCCTTTTAAATACATAGTCTATTTTTGGGTCTAATAATTTATCGATATACTTCACCACTTTTCTTTTTTATATTTTATTTCATTTACTATTGAAATCTTTAGGCTGAATTGCCTTGATTTTTTGATTTAAAAATAATTTGAAATATAAATCATCTTTATATTAACATAATTTTTATATTTTTGCAATACCTTTAAAATGTAAAAAGCACTTTTAAAGTGCTTTTATGATATTAATAATAAATATTATACATTTAATCAAAATACTCATTTGTGCTATTCCTGCTAAATTTCCTGTTATAAATCTTCTAAAATTCGTAGACTCTTTTATTTTTTTATATTGAATAAACCAATCAAAAAACATAATTGCCAAAAATAAAAAATCTATATACAATGGAATAGATAACTGAAATAGATATATAAAAATTCCTATCAATTGACCTGTTAGAATTCCTGTACATCTACTACATATAGGAAATTGCCAACCTTTGATTTTAAAACTTCTATCTTCTCTTTGATGACATCCCCATCGATTCCCTAATCTCATAAAAAAAGCCCATGTCTTTATTTTTGTACTCTTCTTCATTAAAATCTATGCCCACAATCATTACATATATTGGTTGTTTTTGTTTCTGTTGTTGTACTCCCTGTATCACATAACCCGCATAAAATACCAGGCCATCCAAATAAAAGATAGCCACAACAAGCATCTCCACCATCAAAGCCTTTTGTATGAGTCTTTGTATCAATTATACTAGATATACTATTACTACCACATTTAGGACATCTCATAGTTTACCTCCATCTTTATATATTATATTATTAGAGTAAGTTTTTGTCAATTGAAATATTCTTTAGGTTTTCTTAAGAAGTCCCTCATGTTTAAAGTGCCTCACATATGAAAATGATTTATCATATGTAAAGCACTTTTCTTTTTATAATCTCATTTTTTATGGATTTTCATTAATAATCTTTTCTGCTTCCTCTTCTGTCAAATATCCATATTCTATCATTTTTTCTATCACTTGTTTTTGTCTTTGTTTTGCAAGTTCTGGATTTTCTGTAGGTGCATATACAGAAGGTGCATTCGGAATTCCTGCTAGCATAATACTTTCACCATCAGTCATATCTTTTGGTAGTTTTCCAAAATATCCTTGTGCTGCATCTTTTATATTATAATATCCATTTCCAAAATAAATGGTATTGATATAAATTTCTAAAATCTCATCTTTATCATAATTCTTCTCTATTTCAAAAGCCATAAACACTTCTGCAATTTTTCTTGTTATCTTTTTTTCTTGTGTAAAGTATTCATTTTTAGCAATTTGTTGTGTAATCGTACTTCCACCTTCCACAAAACTCATTGCTTTTATATCATTGATTGCTGCCCTACCAATTGCAATAATATCAATTCCAGGATGATTATAAAATCTATGATCTTCAACAGAAATAACTGCATTGATATAAGTCTGTGGTAATTCTGAAAGAGTTGTATAATTTTCTCTAGATTTTATCTCATTTATTTTCTCTTCTAATGGTGTTTCTTCAATTGCCGTTTTATACATATTATATCCATTTCCTATGAACAATAAACATATACTAATAATCATTAGTAAAATGACAAATAAAATTCTACCTATTATTTTTTTCATACATTACCACCTCTTTTTCTATATATTATCTAATTCCTTTATGATATCATTTACTGGATATTCCATTCTGTTTTTACCTTATCTGGTAATTCGTTTACTTGCACTTCTTTCCAGCTAACAACACCTCTTACTGACATTGTTTCTAATTCTATATAAGCTCCTTCTCGTAATTCTCTACTTGTTTTGAATTGAATTTCTTTTGATTTTCCATTTTTGTTATATGCTGTTAGCGTATATTGATACTTCATGTCATCTTTATTGGAAACTTGTTCTAGTTTTGTATTGTCTATTTGTACATAATAAACATTTTTGTGTATCACTAAAAAGTAAAATGCTCCTGCCATTAAGGCGATTACGATAATAACGGCAATTATCATCGGTATTTTTTCTTTAAAACTCTCCATATTTATTCCTCCTCTTTAATAATGGTTTTACTTCCTAAATAGGTTGCTAAGAAATATAATCCATATATTGTTCCAATAATAACTGCTGTTACGATAACAGAAGGCAATAATTCATCTGGTGATGCTAATACGGCAAGCATTGATAAAATAAATTTGATTCCAAATATAGAGTGTATGATGGCTAAAGCTAATGGTAGCATGAAGAAAATAAATATTTGTCTAAACAATGCTTTGTTAATCATTTTTTCATCACAACCGATTTTTCTTAATATGGTATATCTTTGTTTATTATCAGAACTTTCTGTTAATTGCTTTAAAGCTAAAATTGCTGAACTTGCAATTAAAAATATAATTCCTAAGTAAATAGCTATAAAGATAATAATTGCTGCTAACCCTTTACTTGATTCTACAATGGCAATTTTGGTCATTCCGTCTAGTTCAATGTCTTTTTTGGTTAAATTATTATATAGTGCATTTCTTTCTTCTCCTACTAACTCATTATTGAATTCTTCTTTTTCTTCATCTGTTTCTGCATTGAAATTGGCTGCTAGGAATTGTTGTTCTTTCCATTCTTCTTTAAGCTCAAAATTGTCTGGCACTAAAATAATTCCTGTATTTGTATGACTTGTTGATAGATAGATATATCCACTTTGACATTCCTTATATTTTGCATGATATATTTTTCCATTTATTTCCATATTTGAATCTTCTTTTAATGCTTCATTTCTTACTTTTGTCATATTATCAAAATCGCAAAGTACAATATATTCATCTCCATTTAAACTATATTGTTCCAATCCATAAAGTGATGCAATTTTATTATAATCTGATACTTTTATAATTGACTCTGAAGTTTCGTAAGCAAGCATTGAGAATTGTGATTTTGCTTCTTCATAATAACTTCCTAAACTGTATCTTAAAGTCCATTCTGGAATTGCATAAATAGGAATTTCTACAATATCTTTAAGATGAGCCATA
>CALXUT010000044.1 GCA_944391755.1 uncultured Clostridia bacterium | reverse complement strand
TGTTTAGCCTGAAGTATTATTTCTGATGCTTTTTTTCGTATATTTTTAACTTTTCAATGTGCTTTTTTATATTTTTTGGATAATGTTTTCATATTCTATTTTTTCATAGACTACTTTACACTATCATATAGGAATTTTATAATTTATTGGGAAATCCCCCAACATGTTTATTTTAGCATATTTACTAGACTTTGTAAAGCATGTTAAGCTTTGCTTGTAAATCAATTTTTTGAATTTGGGAGTTCAAAAAAGAGATGCAGGATATTTTTCCTACATCTCTAAACATGAACTAGATTTCAATGCCCTGTAGCATAAGAATTTGTTTATATTGGTCTTCATTCACTAAAATTGTTATCTTGTCCGCTTCGTCTCCTAAATAGTATTTTAGAACTAATTTTGCAAATTCTACTGCTGAACAACAGTTTGAATCATTTGTTGCACAGATAGGTTCTTCTATAAGTATAGAACCTTGGTCAATTTCTACATCAATACCATTTATTTTTTCTGTTGAAATTAATCTGCCTACTCTTGGTAGTTCTCCAATGTAGTTGGGTGCAATCAGATAGATATCATCCTTATGGAATTCATCTATTTTTTCCTGTATATTTTTTCGTCGTTTTGACCACATTAAAAACATTTCTTGGTGATTTGTCTTCTCTTCTCGCACTTCTTCGAGTGCTCTTTGAGCAATCTGTAAATTCTTTTCTGCCTGTTGAAATGCATCTTTTGCAATAATGAATTCTCTTTCGGCTTTTTCATGTTCCATTTTTTTGGATTGATACAGCCTAACTATCTGTCTTATTTGTTCATATTCTTGCTTAACAATAGTTTGTGCTTGCCTTAAAGATCTCTGCCATTTTTCTTCCTTTTCTTCTACGGTTTCTTCTTGTGGTGGAATTTTGGGTGATTTTTTGTTCTTATCCTTCTGTTCTAATTTTTCCTGCGCTCTTTTCTTTATTTTTTGATTCTTCGAACAAACTCTTTTTACAACTTCAAATTTTTTGACACCAACTACTGTCCGTGCTTTTTTACAAAATTCATCTACGGTCATTCCATATTCGCTTGCTACTTCCTCAAGAGTTGCACCATTTTCATAAACCATTATATGTATTTTTGTGGGATTTAATGGTCTTACTCTTGTGTTCATGTTTTTCACCTCCATATTAAAATGAATATGTCTTATTATATCATAGATTTACATAAATTTCAATTTAATTTTCTAATAAACTTAACATCTACATTCCGTAATAGATGTTTTTAATATAGTATATATTAAAAGACTCAGAAATTATTCTGAGCCTTTATAATAATTTTTGGAAAAAGATTTTTAGTCACCCAAGTGCAAACCAAAGTCGAAACAAGTTCCTATTGGTAAATACATCAAACATGTTGGCTTTCCAATACCACTTTCAGAAATAATTTCGATAGCTGTCAGTTCTTCATGTTGGAGTTCGTTTTTGAGAAGTTGTTTCTCTTTCCACGAAAGTTCTTTTCCATCTACTCTCCGCAAATAGAAATAAGCAATTTTTCCGATTTTGTTCTTTTTGGTTTTTACCATATACTCGATATCTATCCCGTTAACACACTCTCTTTCCCATTCCTTATCTTCTGGAAGAATAAATGCATCTTCTACATCAAATGGGAACTTATCCTTGTCAATTTCCCAGATATGATATACATCTGCTGCATCTACTAATCTTCTCTGGTTAGGAAATACTTCTACGAATACTTTACTTTTTATGTTTCTTAACTTGTGAACAATTTTTACTTTTTCTTCATATGTTGGCTCATCTGAATTATCTAAAAAATTATATAATCCATCTAAAACACATTTTATCATATCTGTTTTATGTAGAGCAATATGAAAAATCTCTCCAAATGTCGTCTCTCTTTTTAATTGTATAACATAAATTGCTGTAAGAAAACGAATTGTAAACCATTCCCAGTATTCTTTTACATCATAGATATCTACAACCTTCCCTCTTAATTCTTGAATTGGAATCCGATTCCATTCTTCTATTTCTTGAGTAGTAAAATCTGATAAAAACATCTTTTTCCCTCCTAAAAAATTATAAAGATATTATATCATAGATTTACATAATTTTCAAATATTAATTTCCAATAGGAGCAAAATCATCTGTTACAACTTTTTTGTTTGTCGTTAAACCTGTTATTTCTCTATTTAAAAAAGATTGATATTCTTCATATTTTGTTTCATCTTTTTGAGGATTGCCTTTTATACCAACAAGTATTAGATTTTGGGTTTCTGTGTTTTCTTCGTCCAAAACCTTAAATATTTTTACATCATCAAATACAGCTTTGTAAGTTGCAAATTCATATTCAATAAACCTGGTTTCTTCGCCTTCTAACGCAGATATGATATTTGTTAATACAATTCCATTTTCATTTAACATTTCTTTAGCATTCACTAATGCTTCATAAGTAGTTAATTCAAATGGTGCATTTAATCCTTTAAATGCATCAATTAAAATGGTATCATATTTATTGTTACTATAATTTAAGAAACTTCTTCCGTCTTGTGTATATATATGTAATCTTTCATCATTTACATTTAGTCCAAATTCTTTTTCTGCAATTTCTGTCATTTTGTCATCAATTTCTACTACATCAATCGTTTTATCCTCATATTTTTGTAAATAATGAATAGGATATGTATATGCTGCTCCTCCTATTAATAAGGTATTTTTGGCATCTTTATTAAGATATTCAAATAAATCATAATATCTTAAGTACATTGCTCCCATTTCACCTGTTTTTGCATCTATATAAGATTCGATTCCTGTATCGACTTGCAATGTTTTATAAGATATATTTTCTCCTGCAATTTGTTTTACCCATATTCTACTATATTGCGAATCTGTATCTAACAAAATGTCGGGGTTACTTACTTTAAATACCCATTTTCCAATAATTATAAATATTAGCATAATGCATACAAAAAGTATTATTGTAAATAGAAATTTTTTATCTCTTTTTTCTCTTGCTAAAATGGCCATAATGACTAATAAAATTGTGACAGCAATATTAATATTTGTAACACCTATATGAGGAATTAGCACAAATCCCATTAAAAATGTTCCGATAATACTACCTATTGTAGATAGTGATGATATTCTTCCTGATAAGGAACCAATTTCTGTTTCTTCTTGACTTCTAATTTTTACTGCAAATGGTGATACCATTGCTAATAAAAAGCTTGGTATTGAAAAAACTAATACTGCACATAATATAGCAGCTATAATTAAATTTGGTATAATTCCTGCTAATACTTTTACCACTAATGTTTCTAAAATTGGTATCATACTTGTAAATACTGCTGCCATTAAAATGATTTCTGATAATTTGTCTATACTTGCATTTTTGTCCGCTTTTTTTCCACCTATCCAATATCCTATACTCATACTTGCTAAAATAATTCCTATAATACTTGTCCATACGACATTTGAGCTTCCTACATATGGAGAAAGGACTCTCGCTGCTATCAGTTCAAGTCCCATTCCAATTGCTCCACTCAAAAATACGATAATTTCTAATCTATATTTTTTCATGTTATTCCTTTCTATTTTGAGCAATTTTACTTCAATTAAAAAATTGTTAAGTTTTTGCTCATTTATTTTTCTTCTTTTATTTGTATATGCACATCATCTAATTGCTGTTTTGTAACAACTGATGGCGCTCTCATTAATAAATCTCTTGCTTTTTTATTTTTTGGAAAGGCAATAACTTCTCTTATATTTGTTGAATTTGCGATTAGCATAATTAATCTATCAATTCCAGGTGCAGCTCCAGCATGTGGTGGTGTACCATATTGGAATGCATTATATAATGCTCCAAATCTTGTTTTTACATCTTCTTCTGTATATCCTGCAATTTCAAATGCTTTTACCATGATTTCTGGATCATGATTTCTTACTGCTCCTGATGCTGCTTCATAACCATTTATAACTAAATCATATTGATATGCTAATATATCTAATGGATCTTTTTCTTGTAATGCTTTTAGTCCTCCTTGTGGCATTGAGAATGGATTATGACAAAAGTCTATTGTTCCTTCGTCTGATAATTCATACATTGGAAAGTCTACAATAAAGCAGAATTTGTATACATTTTTTTCTATTAAGTCTAAACGCTTTCCTAATTCAATTCTAACAAGTCCTGCTATTTTTTGTGCAGTATGGAATTCGTCTGCGATAAAGAAGATACTGTCTCCTGGTTTTACATTAAAGTTTTCTTCTAGTACTTTTTTATTTTCTTCTGTTATGAATTTTGCGATTCCACCTTGTACTGTTCCATCTATCTCAAATTTTGTCCATGCTAATCCTTTTGCCCCACATTCTTCTACTGCAAATTCTGTCATTTTGTCAAAGAATTTTCTTCCTTGTTCTGCGCCTTTTGGCACAACGATTGCTTTTACAGTTTTGTCTTTGAAAGCATTAAATTCTGTGTCTTTAAATAGTTCTGTTACATCTTGTATAATTAATGGATTTCTTAAATCAGGCTTGTCTATACCGTATTTTTCCATAGCTTCTTTATATGGAATTCTTAAGAATGGTCCTTCATCTACTTTCCAGTCTGTAAATTTTTTGAATGTATGTGTAATCACTTCTTCTATTACTTTAAATACATCTTCTTGTGTTGCAAAACTCATTTCAAAGTCTAATTGATAGAATTCTCCTGGTGCTCTATCTGCTCTTGGGTCTTCATCTCTGAAACATGGTGCGATTTGAAAGTATTTGTTAAATCCACTTACCATTAATAATTGTTTGAATTGTTGTGGTGCTTGTGGTAATGCATAAAATTCTCCTGGATGTATTCTACTTGGTACCAAATAGTCTCTAGCTCCTTCTGGTGATGAGTTTGCTAAAATTGGTGTTTGTACTTCTGTAAATCCTAGTTCATCCATTTTGTCTCTTAATGTTTTTAATACTTTTGACCTTAATAGTATAGAATTATGTAGTTTTTCATTTCTTAAGTCTAAAAATCTATATTCTAGCCTTAAGTCTTCTCTTACTTCTTGGTCTGTGTTGATTTCAAATGGTAATACATTTTTACATTTTCCTAATACTTCTATTTTACTAGCTATAACTTCGATTTCTCCTGTCGCCATTTTAGGATTTTTACTACTTCTTTCCACAACTTTACCACATATGTGAATACAACTTTCTGTTGTTAGTTCTTTTGCTTGTTCTTGTAGTTTGGAATCATTTATGACAACTTGCGTGATTCCAAATTCATCTCTTAGGTCTAGAAATATCATTCCTCCTAAATTACGAATTTTTTGTAACCATCCTGCTAGTTCTACTTCTTCTCCTACATGTTTAATTCTTAATTCTCCTAAATTGTGTGTTCTATACATGCTTATTCCTCCATCATCCGCTTTTCTTACGGATTCTTTATTTTTCCAGTATATTTTACTATAAAATAAAAAAAATAGCAAGATGTCTTGCTATTTTATTGTTTGCTATTACATTTAAAACTATAATATGCCACTATTTTCAAACTTCATCAACCTTAATAAATTACCAAACGAGAACCATTGTCACTACCGCTATTAGATGGATAGCTATAATTGCGATATTCTGGTCTTGTGTTGTTGGTAACCGCATTACTAGAATCGCCTCCGCGTAATATTCGAAAGTATATGTCATCCGCTTCTAATGTCCAATCATATATATTTCCAGCTAAATCAAATACATTTTTCACTTTATAAGAGTCTTGATATCCTGTTGGAGCTGGTGAAATATTACTCCATCCATCATTTACTCCATTAATTCTTCCATAGTTTCCCATTCCTACTGCATTTGTTACATAATAATTTCCTCTATAGGTTGTATCTGTATATTCTGATGGCACATTTCTCATCCATATCATGATTTGGTCCCATTGGCTTCCCCATATCATACTACTTATTCTTGTACTACTTATTTCTGCTAGATTTCTATAGGCTTTTTGTTGAGTATACATTCTATACCAATTAATATTATTTCCACTTACTCCTGTGGTTGCACCTCTTACTATTTTTATTTTATTCGTTTTATCTTGTGCTATATTACTTGTCATATTACTAGTTTCATATCTTCCTACCCAAAATCCTTTATTACTACTTATTTTATTTACCATTGTATTGAATTCGCTTTGCAATAATTCTTTTGTTATTTTTGGATCTGTATTATTATAAATGCTTTTATCTGCATAAGAACTATTCTCCAAATATGCTGGCTCTCTATAATTAGTCGAGGTTGATGACCATGATTTATCTGATATGATTAATATTCCCTCATTTTCATTAAAATCATATAATATTCCTCTATAATTTATATTATCTGTTGCGATTGCCATTGGATATCTATCTTGTTCTATCATTAAATCTATATCTGTTTCATTTACAACTTTATCATTATTTACATCTACTGCTATTGGATCTGGTACTGGTACCCATACAAATTGATCATATTGTTGTTGAGCAGTCTGTACTTCTGTAGCATCATTCCAATTAACAGTAGCACTATCATCTATTAAATAAATAACTACTCCATCATCAATTGAACCTTTTTTTTCATTTTCCGGGCTTACTCCTAATAAGGTCTGAGCACATTCACCATCTAATCCTGAAATAGTAAATCCTTTCATTAAATATACTTCCTCTGTTGTTATAGTTGTATCCTCTAGTGTTTTTACCATTGTCACTTTTTCGTCAGCATTAATTGTTGCATTTGCATATACACTATTTATAATTTCTTTTGTTTTTCCTTTTTCATCTTGTATTTGTATATAATATAATCCATATTTATTTACATTAAATGTATAATCATCAAAAGTTATATTATTTCCTACTTCGGTATATGTACTATCCTTAGCTTCTCTGTATTTTACATTATATGAACCACTAAAAATAACATTTTCTAAAGTTATTTCAAAACCTGTTCCGTTTTTTCTATAAGTACAGTTTTCAATAGAAAGTTCATTTTCAGGTACGGACTGTAAAGTTACTTCTTCAGCAATATCATTTGTATAATACATCACTCCATCCATTTCTATTCCTTTTACATAATAGATTTGATGGCTTTGTTCATTTATTACATAATAGTCATTATAATCTGCTACTGTATCTTCTGTTACTTTGTCATAATCTGTTCCATAATTTAAGGTTAATCCTTCAAATGCTTTTAAATCTAATACATAATAGCCATCTGCACTATCATTAGGATTTTTAACACTTTCAAATGGTAGTGGACTTACATTATATTTTATTTCTACAGGTAATGCACCATATTTCATATAAT
>CALXUT010000043.1 GCA_944391755.1 uncultured Clostridia bacterium | reverse complement strand
ATTGTTTAGTCTGAAGTATTATTTGTCATGCCTTTTTTCGTATATTCTTAACTTTTCAATGTGCTTTTTTACAAATTTTAGATAATATTTTCATAATCTATTTTTTCATAGATTACTTTACACTATCCTTTTTCTTAATTTTAAAATTTATTATATTTTTTGATTAACAATCAAAAGATATCTTTTGGATTTCTGACTTTCCCAAAACTAAAAAAACCAGAAAAAAACTATGCCTATTAGACATTTTTTATTCGTCTAAAAAGCATAGTTTTTATTCTATGTTCACATAAATTTATTTTGTTAAATCTTACGATATATATATATATATATACAGCCTCAAGGCTTTCAGCGATTTTTGTCATTGTTTTATACTCCTATTTTGGGTTGATTATATCATATTAAAAGTGCAATGTTTTTATATTATCTTTCTGTTCCTTCTTGTTCTTGCTGTAATTGTTGCAGAATTTCTGTATTATCATTTCCCGTTGTAATTACAAAATCTTTTAAATTTTCAGTACCTCTAGTACTTTCTTTAAGGTCACTTAGTTTTACCCATCCGTAAGTATTTAATATATTGTGATTTGTGCCTCCTAGCATAATTGCTCCAGCTTCGTAAGTGTTGTCTTGTTCTAATAATTTTTGAATGTCTTCAATACTTTTTCCAGTATTATTAGCATATTCTTCCCAAGTCTTTCCTTTTGATGTTAGCAATATTTGCTTAGTACCATCTTCATTTTCTTTTATTATAGCTCTATTGTATAATTCGACAATAGTATCATTTGAAAGGGTTCCTCTCATACCTCTTCCTGTAGAATCAGCTGTATATTCTAATCCTGCAGGTGCAACATATTGTTTTTGTATCGATCCTGTAGATAAAACATCCTCATTATGATTGATTATTTTGTCTTGTTCCTGTTCTTCTTCTTCTTTTTTTGCTTCTTGTAATGCTTGTTGTTCTTCTAGTTCCCTTTGCTTTTCTTCCTCTAACCTTATTTGTTCTTGTCTTGCTTTTTCCTCTATTATTTGTCTATTGTGTTCTTTACGAGAATTTATTGAAACTGCCACTGCTATAGAAGCCAAAACAGCAGCACTTAAAGCCATTATGGTTCTTTTATTATCTTTAAAAAATTGTTTAACCTTCGGTAAATAAAATCCCTTTATAGTTCTTTTTTCTTTATCTGAAATATATACAGTTTTATCATTATTTTCTATTAAATCTTCATTTATTAAATCATCATCTTTTACATTTGTATTACTGTGATAAACGTATTTATTTGGTTCAGGTAATTGATAATTTTTATTGAATAGTCTCATAAACCATTGTTTTATCCTTTGAAATAAGCTTAAATGCACATCATTCTTTCTATAAACAACTTTATCGACTGTAGCTTCTTGTTGTTTACGCTCATCTTCACCATCAAGAATTGTTCTTTTTATCTGTCTTGCTAGTTGAGCAGTTTCTTCATCTGATTTTCCATTAATAAATTCTTCGTCAGTTTTACTTTCAAATTCTAAATTACCATTTTGGTCACGTACCGGATTCCCATTTTCATCATATACAGGCACCTGCCATTCGGTATTTTCCAAGTTAAATTCTTGTGTTTTGTCTTGTCCAAGCCTATATTCCACCCATTTTCCTTCTACTCCGTCATAGTGCCAATTTTTCTTGTCCATATACTCTTTTGGAAATTGCATCCACGAACCTGTATTTATATCAAAAACATTGTTTAATTGTTTATTCCCCACAGTCTCATTTTTAATAACTTCTGATATTTCCGGATTGTAAATATATCTAACATTTTGATTATCTGGATCAGCATAAATATATGTACTTCCTGATTTACTTTTATCTACAAAAATCCATCTGTCTGAATCTTTTATAAATTTAGGTAATTTAGTAACTGCGACAAAATTACTTCCATTTTTTTTCATTTGGCGTTCTTGAGCTAATTTATCTGCTGCCATAGCAAGAGTAGTTGCAGCATTTCTTACAGCTTCTGATCTTGCTTGTCTTTCTGTTTGAAGTTTTTCGACATCTTGAGAATGTTTTTCTTCTTTTGCAATATTCGCTCTTTCTCGCATTATTGCATTCATACCTTTGCTTTCAATTGTAGCGTCATTCCAAACATCTCTTCTTGCTTGACCTACTTTTTTGCCACTTTTCATTGGATCTATTGCCTTTAATTGTCTCTGCCTTAAACTTAATAAATCTTTACTTTCTTTGATTGCTGTTTCTAAGAAAACTCTTCTAGAATTCTTATCTATTTCTGACATTGTTGTATTTGCTTCTAAATCTGCTAAGTCTTGCTCATATGAATTAAGTAAATCTTGAGCTAAATTTACTTCTCCTCTAACAGCTTCAACCATTAATTGAAGTTGTTCCTTATTTTGTGGACCATTTATTCTTCTAGGCATAATTATCCCCCTTTTATTTTAATCATATGTTTATTATATCATATTTTAATAAATAATTCAAATTATGTTAATTTTATTATATATCAATCTCATTATTTTTAAATTTACACTAATGCTAAAAAATATGCAATAGAAATATTAAATTTGTAATATAAATTTAATATTCTATTGCAATCAACTTTTATACGAAAATATTTTCTTTCAATAGCTCTATTTTTTTCAATGCTCTTATGCTTAAACTTTCATACCTCTTCTTTTTATCTTTTATTTTTTCTCCTTCTAAAGGTGGTAATATGCCAAAGTTTGCATTCATTGGCTGGAAATTTTCTTTTGAAGTAGAAATATAATCTGCAAGTGCTCCTATCATAGTATTCTTTGAAAACTCAATTTTTCCCATTTTTTTCGAATCATTTAATGATTGAACAAATTCATACGTTTTTGATTTCTTTTCTATATTCGCCTTATTAATTATATCTTTTATTTCATCATCTTTTAATAGTGCCCTACTAATATTTTTATACATATTTATAGCATTTAAACTAGCCACCAATCCAGATGAAATTGATTCAACATATCCTTCTACACCTGTTATTTGTCCGGCAAAATATATATTGGTTTTTTTCTTCAAATTATATGTATTGTCTAGTAGCTCTGGTGAATTTATAAATGTATTCCTATGCATTAGTCCATATTTTACAAATTCTGCATTATTTAGTCCTGGTATCATTGAAAATACTCTTTTTTGCTCTCCATATTTTAAATTTGTTTGAAATCCTACCATATTATATAGTGTTCCATCAGAGTTATCTTGTCTAAGTTGTACAATAGCATAAGGTCTTTTGCCTGTTCTTGGGTCATCAAATCCTACTGGTTTTAGTGGTCCAAATCTTAATGTGTCAATCTCTCTTTTAGCCATTACCTCTATAGGCATACATCCTTCAAATATTTCTCCTTTTTCAAAGTTATGCAATGTTACTACTTCTGCGTTTATTAATTCTTGAACAAAATTTTCATATTCTTCTTTATTCATTGGAAGATTTATATAACTGTTAGTAACAATTGTTTCATCTTTTTTCTTTTCTTGCTCATATCTGTCCCCATAAAAAGCAATATTAAAATCTATGCTATCTTTTTCTATAATTGGGGCTGCTGCATCATAAAAATGCAAATCATTTTCTCCAGTTAGCT
>CALXUT010000042.1 GCA_944391755.1 uncultured Clostridia bacterium | reverse complement strand
AGAAGTAAGATTAAAATTATTAAATGAAATTGGTACAAAACCAACTGTGATAACTAATTTTGAAGATATTAATACTTCTAAAAATAGTTCTACCGTTACGAAAAGTAACATCGGTACATAAAGATGTTACTGAAAGACTAGAAGAGATTAATCCAGCTTTAGCAAAAGAAGTACGAAAAATTTTAGATGAAAACAAAGCAGAAAGGCACATAAGGGGAGGAATGGCAACCAAATTAAAATATTTGAAAAAATAGTTCACTTACATTTAAAGTGAGCTATTTTTATATAAAGTATTGCAATTATTGGAAAAAAATAATACAATATAAGTATTATATTACTGGAGGATAAAATGAAAGATATATTAAATGAAGAAAAAGAAGGCATGAGCAATAAATTAAAAATTTTTTATATTGCAATTATAATAATTTGTATTATTTCTGTTATAGCAGCAATTATTATACAGGCAAGAACAGACGAAAAGAAAACGCAAACGCCAATATCAAAAATAGAAGAAGAACAGGTAAGCACATATCAAGAAGAATTTGATAGTATATTTGAAAATAAAGTTAATTATATGGAAAATAATAGTTATAGAATAACCAAAAATAAAGAAGATGAAGAGATTGTATACGTAGGGTACCAATTAAAAGAATCCAAAGTAAATGATTATGAATTAGATGTAAATATTCCATATATAAATATCGTTAATGAAACCACAGAAAAATATAATGAACAAATAAAAGAAATTTTTGAACAAAAAGCAAGATCAGTAGTGAATTCTCAAGGAAATAATGTTATATATACAGTTAATTACAGTGCATACGTAACGAATAATATTTTATCATTAGTAGTAAGATCAACATTAAGAGAAGGCAATAATCCTCAAAGAGATATTGTACAAACATATAATTATGATTTAGCTAATGAAAAAGAATATACAATGGAACAATTCTTAGAGTTAAAAGGAATATCTAAACAAGAAGCAAATCAAAGAATAAAAAACGAAATTAAATCTGTCCAAGAAAGAGTAGAGCAGTTAAGTCAATTAGGGTATAGTGTATATGCTAGAAATCCAGATGATGATATGTATAGTATCAATAATGTTACAGAATATTTTATGGGAAAAGATAATGCGTTTTACATCATATTTGCATATGGAAATGAAAATAATACAAATGAAATGGATATAGTAGTCATTTAAAAAAAGGAACTTGATTTTTTAATCAAGTTCCTTTTTGAAAATAAAAGGGGATGTTTGTTGTAATCAGTTTCTACTGACTATGCTTATAATATATCAATTAAATTTGTTCATTGTGTGAACTAATAGTGAAAATTTTGAAATGTTTAAGGTGTTTCTTCAAGCGTTACGGTTACATCTCTTTCTGTACCATTTCTATTAATTTTTAAAGTCATTGTATCACCAATTGCATGAGAATTTTTAATTTCATTTAATTCATCCATTGTCTTAACTTCTTTTCCGTCTGCTTGAATAATGATATCTCCAGCTTGTAGTCCGGCTTTTTCAGCAGGTGAGAAGTTTTCAACACTTTGAATATAAATTCCTAAAGTTGCTAAATTATATCTTTCAACAGTAGCATCATCTAATTCGATACCAGATATACCTATATAAGGTCTTAATACTTTATTATATTCAATTAAATCATCTATAATATCAAGAGTTGAATTAATTGGAATGGCAAATCCTATTCCTTCAACACCAGAACCTGATAATTTTAAGGTATTAATTCCAATAACTTTACCTTCACTATTTACTAAAGCTCCACCACTGTTTCCAGAGTTAATTGCTGCATCTGTTTGAATACATACATAAGTTGTACCATCTGATTCCACTTCTCTATTTACAGCACTAATAATACCTGTTGTAACTGTTGCATCTAATCCTAAAGGACTACCAACAGCCATTACAAATTCTCCAACAACAGCTTCATCAGAATCTCCAAATTCTGCTGCAGTTAAACCAGTTTTTTCAATTTTTAAAACAGCTAAATCTGTTTGAGAATCTTTTCCAACGATAGTAGCATCATATACTGCATCTGCACCATAAATATCACTATTTAATTTTACTTTAACAGAAGTTGCCTCTGAAAGATCATAATAAGAATAGGATGAACCAGAAGTACTTGTATCAACAACATGGTTGTTTGTTAAAATATAGCCATCTTCACTAATAATGATACCTGAACCTGTTGCTGTTGCAGAAGATGTTGTAGGTGAACCAAATCCAAAGAATGAATTTGATGTTACACTATATGTGACTTCAATACCTACGATTGAAGGTAAGATTTTATTAGCTGCAAAAACAGCAGTATTAGAATAATTAGATAAAGATATCAAATTAGCTGTTGTACCTGTTGCTGTTGAAGTTTGAACAGTGGAATTTGTGCTTTCATCACCGATTAATTTTTCCTTTATAGAAGGAACACCAAAACAAGTTCCAATTACTAAAGAACATCCAACAATCCCACTAAAAAATGGTACTAATACATTTTTCCCAAAACCATTTGTATTATTTTTCTTAAAATTTGCATTTGATACTTTACTTGAAATGACTTCAAATTTATTTTCATTTTCCTCCATATAAATGCCTCCTTATATTCTTTTTATTATCTCTATTTACAGTTTATAGAATACACTATATATGTGAATATTTTGTGAAAATGATGTAAAAAAACAATAAATATTTTTTTTGATATTTTACTTGAAAATAATCATAAGTATAGATATAATATAAACAATGGAGGAGAGAATATGAGAAAACAAAAAGGAATAACATTAATTGCATTAACAATAACAATAATAGTAATGATTATCATTGCTAGCATTACAACATATATAGGAATGGATTTAATAAAACAAGCCAAATTGCAGGACTTAGTAACAAATATGTTACTTATACAAGCAAAAGCAAAAGAATATTTAGAAGAAGTAAAATTTCAAACAGCAAATATGACAGATGAGGCACAAATTGAGCAGGTAAAAGTAGAACAATTAAAAGGAAAGAAGATTACAGAGAATCCAGAGGTACAAACAGCGGCACAAAATACTGGAAAAATAGATACTTCTAAGATTAGGGAGTATTATTATTTAGAGCAAGCTAATTTAGAAGAAATGGGATTAGGCGAATTAAATTCAGAAGAGTATGGATATTTTATTTTAAGATATGATATTGAAAACATGAAAATTGAAGTTATAAACACGATGGGATATAATGGAAATTATACATTAGAACAGTTACAACAGCTACAACAAGAGGAGTAGGATAAATGAAAGAAAAGGAAGAAGCTAGATTAAAATTATTAAAAGAACAAGAAAATGAACTAAGGACAAAAGGATTTGAATGTATTTGTGGAATAGATGAAGCTGGAAGAGGACCGCTTGCTGGTCCTGTTGTTGTAGCTAGCGTTATTTTATCAAAAGATTCCATGATAGAGGGAGTCAATGACTCTAAAAAGGTATCAGAAAAAAAGAGAGAAAAATTATATGATCAAATTTTAGAAGAAGCCATAAGCTATGGAGTTGGAATTATAGGGCAAGATGAAATAGACGAAATCAATATATTAAATGCAACCAAAAAGGGATTGACACTATCATTACAAGAACTAACTGTAAAACCAGATTTAATCATTGTAGATGCATTAACACATATTGATACAATGGGAATACCATATGAATCTATTATAAAAGGTGATGCAAAATGTTATTCAATAGCTGCAGCATCCATCATTGCAAAAGTGACAAGGGATAGAATTATGAGAGAATGGGATAAGGTTTTTCCAGAGTATGGATTTGAACAACACAAAGGCTATGGAACTGCAAAACATATTGCGGCAATAAAAGAATATGGACTTTGTCCAATACATAGAAAAAGTTTTACCAAAAATTTTATTTAAAAAGGGGATAATATCATTATGTGGGTAGTAGTAACTATAGTCGTTTTAATATTTCTATATGCATTAATCATATATAATTCATTAGTAAGTAAAAGAAATAAAGTAAAGCAAGCATATTCAGGAATAGATGTGTATTTAACACAAAGATTTGATTTAATACCAAACCTTGTAGAATGTGTAAAAGGATATATGACATATGAAAAAGAACTATTACAAGAAATTACAGAAAAAAGAGCAAGTTATTTACAAAACAAGAACCTAAAAGATGCACAAACTTTAAATATAGAATGTAATAAAATTTTAGCGATTGCTGAAAATTATCCTGAATTAAAAGCAAGTGAGCAATTTTTAAACTTACAAAAAAATCTATCGAAAATGGAAAATCAATTACAAGCAGCTAGGCGAATCTATAATATGGAAGTAAATGCATATAATAACACAGTTCAAATGTTTCCAAGCAATATATTTGCAAATATGTTTGGATTCCACGAAGAAGAATTTTTCGAAGCAGAAGAACTTGCAAAAAACAATGTAGAAGTAGATTATAACGAGAATAAGGAATAAAATAAATGAAAAATTTTAATGATATTTATGAAAAGATATATCAAGACTCATTTGTACAATTAGAACATGAAAGAAAAAAAACAAAAAATCAAATATTTTCATTTTCTTTTGTGGCAATTATGATAGGGCTAATATTAGGAATCATTACAAATAATATATTCTTTATTTTTATTTTTGTACCTGCAATCATTGTATTTTTTATTTTATCAGGTAAAGATGTAACCTACAAAAAAATGTATAAAGAAAAAATCATTAGAGTATTTGTAAAAGAATATAGTCCAACATTAGAATTTTTACCTAATTCAGGAATATCTAAACCAACATATTATAGTGGTGAATTTGAAAAATTTGATAGGTATTTTACAGAGGATTTGATAACAGGAACTTTAGAAAATGGATATAAAATAAATATGGCTGAAGTTAAAACACAAAAAGAATCAAGAGATGAAGAAGGGCATGTAACCTATACGACTATTTTCCATGGATTATTTTCAGAAATAGAATTAGAAAACTATATGCCAGCAGAAATAAAAATTAGAAAAAATACGATATCTTTATTTGATAGTAAAGATAAAGTAGAAATGGATTCCAGTGAATTTGAAAAAATTTTTAATGTATATGGAACAAATAAGATTACAACAATGCAATTATTAACCGCAGATGTTATGGAAATGTTTATTAATTTTAAAGAAAAAAATAAAATTGTTCCAGAGCTAACAATAAAAAACAATAAATTATATATTCGATATGCAACTGGAAGTATTTTTGAAGCAACGTTTTTAAAAAATGCTTTAGATTTTGACACATTATTAAAATATTATAATGTAATAAACTTTACATTAGACTTAACTGAAAAACTAATAAGAAATATAAAAGAAGCGGATTTATAAAGGAGAAATACGAATGAATATTTTAGAAATTATTTCTAAAAAAAGAGATGCAAAAGAATTAACAAAAGAAGAAATTGAATATTTTATAAAAGAATATACAAACGGCAATATTCAAGATTATCAAGCATCTGCTTTAATAATGGCAATATATATAAATGGAATGAATGATAGAGAAATAACAGATTTAACACTTGCAATGGCTTATTCTGGTGAAGTATTAGATTTGCCAAAATTCGGAACAGCAATTGTAGATAAGCATAGTACGGGAGGAGTAGGAGATAAAGTATCTATTATTTTATTACCAATAATCGCGGCTATGGGAGTTCCAGTTGCTAAAATGTCTGGGAGAGGATTAGGTTTTACTGGAGGTACTGTTGATAAATTAGAAGCCATACCAGGATATAAAACGAATATTAGTGTACAAGAATTTATTCAAAATGTAGAAAAAATTGGAATTAGTATGATAGGTCAAACGATGAATTTGGCTCCAGCAGATAAAAAAATATATGAACTAAGAGATGCCATATCTTGTGTAGAGAATATACCATTAATTGCATCAAGTATCATGAGTAAAAAAATAGCAAGTGGAGCAAATAAAATTGTGATAGATGTTACGGTAGGTAAAGGAGCATTTATGAAAACAAAAGAAGATGCTCAAAAATTAGCAGAACAAATGGTAAGAATAGGAAATTTAGCAGGAAAAGAAGTTATATGTATATTAACACCTATGGACCAACCATTAGGTTATGCTGTTGGAAATTCTTTGGAAGTAATAGAGGCTATCAATTTCTTAAAAGGAGATATGCCAAAAGATTTAAAAGAAGTTGTCCTTGAATTAGGTGCCAATATGCTAAAACTTGCTGGAAAAGGAGAGAATATAGAAGAAAACAAAATAAGAATGTTAGAAACAATAGAAAATGGAGAGGCATATAAGAAGTTATTAGAAATGGTAGAAAATCAAGGAGGAGATAGCAGTTATTTAGAAGATACAACGAAATTTGAAAAATCAAAATATATCTCAGCAGTAGTAACAGAAAAGATAGGACAAGTAAAAGAAATAAATGCAGAGAAAATTGGAGAACTTGCATGCTATTTAGGAGCAGGAAGACTAAGAAAAGAAGATAAAATTCAACCAAATGTGGGAATCATTTTAAATAAAAAAGTTGGAGATATGGTAGAAGAACAAGATTTCTTAGCCTATGTTTGTGCAAATGATGAAATGAAGCTTAGAGAAGCAGAGAGAAAAATCCTTGAAATATATAAAATTTTGTAGTATAATGTATATTGTATGTAGTATAAAAAGAAAGGATTGTTTAAAATGAAAGAAGAAAAAAATATAAAAAATAAAACAGATAAAAGAAATTTATTTACAAAGATAATGGCAGGTTTCCTTGCTGTAATTATGGTACTTGCAACATGCTCAACATTCATTTATTATATTGTATCAAGTGTAAATTAAAAGGGGATGCATATGATGAATAATATAGGAGTTTTGTTACAAAATTTTTATGAACAAAATATATTATCATATATAAAATTATGGCAAGAATATCCAATTAAATTGGTTTCACTAATATTAGATATTACGATAGTAGTTTTTTTAGCGTATCAATTGTTAAGAATTGTAAAGGACTCAAGGGCTTGGCAATTGGTAAAAGGAATAGCATTATTAATTGTTGCAACAGCAGTCAGTAAATTATTAAATTTGTACATATTAAACTTTTTACTATCAACTTTAATGGATTGGGGAGTAATTCTTATCATTATTATTTTCCAACCAGAGATAAGAAGAGCATTAGAGCAACTTGGTGGAATCAATAGATTTACAAGATTTTTTGGATTTGATAAAGATATCATTACAAAAACAAAAGAAGATATTTATAAAGTAGTCATAGCAGTATATGAGTTAGCTAAAAATAAAACGGGTGCGTTAATTGTAATGGAAAGAGATATACAAATAAAAGATATCATTGCAACAGGAATTCCTATGAATTCAGAAGTATCACCACAATTATTAGTAAATATATTTGTTCCCAATACACCATTACATGATGGAGCAGTTGTTATTAGTAACAATAAAATAGCAGCAGCGGCTTGTATGTTGCCACTTGCAAGTGATCAGGATATAGCCAAAGAACTAGGAACAAGACATAGAGCAGGTATTGGAATATCTAAAGAATCTGATAGTATAGCAATTATTGTTTCAGAAGAAACGGGAAAGGTTTCAGTTGCGAAAGATGGAACATTGATTGCGGATGTCAGAGAAGATGTCTTAAAGAAAATCCTAATAAGTAATATAGTAACAAAAAGATTAAATGAACAAAAAGAGAAGAAAGACAAAAAAATAAAAAAATTCTCAGATTTAAAAAATTTATTTAAGAAAAAAGATAAAGAGAATGAAAATAAATAGGAGTTGCTAGAGCAACTCTTATTTGTTAGAAAAATGCTAGGCAAGGAGGAAAGCATGAGAAATATTAAACTAACAATCGAATATGATGGAAAAGATTTTAATGGTTGGCAAAAACAACCGAATAAATTAAATATTCAAGGAACAATAGAACAAGCTATAAAATCTATTACAGGAGAAGATGTAGATTTAAATGCTTCTGGTAGAACGGATGCAGGTGTTCATGCGCTTGGACAAGTTGCCAATTTTAAAACAAATTCTCAGATACCAATTGAAAAATTTGCAATAGCAATAAACTCAAAATTAAAAAAATCAATTGTGATAAAAAAGGCAGAAGAAGTTGATGAACGTTTTCATAGTAGATTGAGTTGTAAAAAGAAAACATATAGATACATTATCAATAATTCGGAAGAAGGAAGTGCTATATACCGAAATTTGGAAACACATATTCCACAAAAATTAGATGTGGATAAAATGAAAAAAGCGGTAAAATATTTTGAAGGAGAACATGATTTTAAAGCTTTTAAAGCAAGTGGAACAAGTGGTAAAAATAGTGTAAGAACCATTTTTGAAACGAATATCTATCAAAAAGAAAATAGAATCTATATAGAACTTACTGGAAATGGATTTTTATATAATATGGTCAGAATTATTGCAGGAACTTTAGTCGAAGTTGGTCTAGGAAAAATAGAACCAACCAATATTCCAGAAATTATAAAAGAAGGAAAAAGAGAAAAAGCAGGAAAGACATTGCCACCAAATGGATTATATTTATTAAAAGTTATGTATGAGTAACAAAAATATAAGTATCATCATAAAATATATCAAAAAACATAAAAGGAGATATAAATTATGACGATACTTATATTTTTTGCATTAGCATTAGCAACTATAGTTGTAGCTATATTTTTAAATAGATTAGTACGTTGTCCCATATTGGTAGGATTTTTATTCTTTTCAATAACATTATTAATAGCAGTTATACTTTCTAATACAACTCTTATCGTGATTGCAATAATTCTAGGAATACTTGCATTTTTAGCTGCATTAATAGATTGTATAATAAAAAGTTCATGCTTTTTTAGAAATAATCGTTGCTTAACTTGTCATAATCCATACAATACGAGTAATATAAATAATAATAACAACAACAATTTTAATAATTCATTAAGAATCGTAAACAGTAATGGAGAAATTATTGCAAGAATAAATGGAGATTCAATCAATTGTATAGATAATGATGACGGATGTGGATGTGGTTGTGGAAATAACGCAACATTTAACAATGATAATTTACTAAATACAACTGCTAATGGTAATAACATATTATCAACAAATTCCGATTGTGGATGTAATAGAAGATATTATAGAAGTGGAAGATAAAAAAAGAGGAGGATTCTATAGAATCCTCCTCTTAAATCAAGAAGCATATACAATAATGGGCATTGAACTGTCAATATTGTTATAAATTGTTTCTGCAGCTGAAAGAGGTAAATTGACACAACCATGGGAACCATTCCCTTTGTAAGTTGTTCCACCAAATTCATCAGCATCACGCCATAAGGCATCATGCATACCAATGCCACCATTAAATGGCATCCAGTAGTTTACATAGGATTTATATCTACTCCCATCATCATTATATCCTTGTAAATAGGTGTTTGTGGTTTTATAGGTTAATGTGAAAACGCCAGATGGTGTATTGTGATTACTTGCATTTCCAGTAACACAAGGCGTGTCTACGATGCAAACACCGTCTTTGTACATCCAAACATGTTGACGGGTAATGTCAATTTCTACATAACTGTTTTTATCAGTAAGCGTATATGCAGACTGCTTATAAATTGGTGAACGATTTTGGGTAGTGCCAAGTGCTTCTCTTATTTTGGAAATTTCAGCTTCGCGATTCAAAGTTGCTCTCTTGGACTCTGGAAGATATACGCTAACAGGACCTACGTCAGTTGCATTAAATGAAACATATGAATTATTTTCATTTATTTTATCTTCAAGAATATCCAGAAAAGCTTCTAAGAAATCCTCTAACTCAAAATGATACATGCCAGTATCATCTTGGGTTAACCAATCTTTAAATGTATTAAAATCTAAGGTGAAATTGCTACCATCAGGCAAAGTATAGTTAATTACAGTAGAAAAAATCTTATTAAGTTCTTCTTTTGCAATAACTAACTGCTGATTGGTAGATAAAATTTCGGGTAAAGTTTTGGTGATGCTTGTAAAATCAATAGTGGTATTTCCGGATTTTAAAGTATCTATCGCAAGTTCATAAGCTTCATCAAAATCAATTACATTGCCTAGAGTTTCTGGAACAATGTGGAAAAGGTTATCATCTCCAAATTCCAAATAAGCATTTCGTGGATTTTGCATATTTGCTTCATCTAGATATTCTATTGAGAGCAAATGTTCTTTTAACTTGGCTTCATCCAAAGAAACGTTAGTTAAAGAATATGTCCGATTTTTTTCTCCATTATTTTGTTGCTCCAAAATCTCCGATAATTCCTCTTTACTTTCTAATGTGATACTATATGAGTTGCTAGGTTCAGTAACAGTGCTATCAATAAATAAGTAGGTGATCTTTTGATTTTCTAAATATTCATTGATTTTTTGAAAAGCTTCATCAACTGTTAGATTGGAACAATCCACAGTATTGATAATGGTGCCTTCTCTAAAACGTTCTGCCTGATACTTAGAAAAGAAAAATATTCCCAATGCAATTACAATTAGTGAAATGCTGAAAATGGTTAAAATTCTTCTCCGATGTCTCCTTTGCCTTCTCCGCCTTCTTTCTTCTTTCCTACGCTGAATCTGAATAAGATAATCGTCCATGATGAATATTCCCTCCTTGATTTAACTTTAATGTCATAAATCTATTACATTTGTATAAAAAAGGAAACTATTTAATATTATAACATGATTAACATAAAATGTCAAAATATAACTGAGGAGAGGTAACTAGAATAAAAAAATAAATATTTGCTAAATTGTACTAATATAAGTGTCTATGAAAATGAATTAAAAATGGAATTACACTAATAGCATTAGTTGCAACAGTAGTAGTATTATTAATATTAGCAGCTATAAGCATAAGTACGCTTTCAGGAAATAATGGAATAATAAAACAATCACAAAATGCAAGAGAAGAAACAATCATAGCGGATGAGAAAGAAATATTAGATGTATCTTATGTAGCGTGTTTAAGAAATAATACTTCAGGAGAAAATGTAACTGATGAGCAATTACAAAGAGAGTTAGAAAATAACAGTAGAGATACAATGGTAACAACAAATGGAAATGATTTAGAAGTTGTATTTAATGATACAAAACATAAATATACAATAAACCAAGATGGAATAATAGAACAATATAATGAGTTAGGAAATTATTTAGTAGACAATGCAAATTATTATGATACATTAGCAGAAGCAATAGCAGCAGCTAGTGATGGTTCAATAATAAAAGTAACTAATAATGTAACAGAAACGAGTTCGATAACGATAGATAAAAGTATTACAATTGATTTGAATGGAAAATGTATAGATTATGTCGATAATAATAGGATAGCCATAAATGCAGATAAAGATGTTAAGATTGAAGGAAATGGAGAGTTAATAGGAGAATCAAATAATCTTTCACTTATTCTTAATTATGGTAATTTAGAGTTAAATGGTGTTACCATAAATTCGCCTGTAGGTGGAGCAGTGTTTTCTACTATATATAATTTAGAGAATGCTACAGTAATTTCTAATAATAGTAATATAAGTAATATAACAGGAGATAGAGCTACAAAAATAATTATAAATGGTGGAGAATATGGAAATATATCAGGTGCAGGAGGTGGACAAGGAACGGTTGTTATCAATGGTGGAACAATAAATTATTTAGATTTGCTAAGAGGAGGAATAAGTACCAGCATAAATAGTGGTAAGATAGGAACAATCTCAGTAGGTGATAATTCCGGAAATATAAACTTAACAATAGGAAATGTTGATGAAAGTGTAAATAATAATAATCCACAAATAGGTAATATTGAACTTAATTCACCAGATCTTGCAGTATTAACAGCTATCTTTAACTTTTATAATGGAATTATAAAAGATTGTGATGATTTGATTGAATATGCTTTATTAGATGGAGGTAACCTTGGAGTAGGAACATATAATATAAGACCTGGGTATAAAACACAAAAAACTTCAGAAGGAATAATATTAGTAAAAGAATAGATAATATGCATAAAATAATACAAATATTAAAAATTTACATAAAATTAAATAAAATACTTGAAAAATAAAACCAAACATGTTAGAATAAATTCGTACTAAGATTTTTAGTATGAATTTATTTTTATCTAATAGAAACATCTTATTTTCTATTAGCCAATTTTTTAAAATATATTTTAAATTCAAAGAGTCAAAAATAATTTTAAATCTAAAGTAAAATACCAAAAAATAAAAATTGAATATAGGGTTTTATTAATTATGCCTAAAAACATAAAAAAATTGATATTATTATAAACTATGTACTAAAAATCTTAGTTTAAAAAATAACAATTGAGAATTGGAGGTACACTATTAAAACAACAAATATAGAACAAAATAAATTATTATTACCAAAGACAGATGTGGTATTTCAAGCATTGTTTGGAACAAAAGGAAGTGAAAGAATTTTAGGAGGACTGTTAACAGAAATATTAGGATATCCAGTAGAAAATATATCATTAGAAGCCAATCAAAATTTAGTAAGAGAAATGCCAACAGAAAAATTAGGAATATTAGATTTAAGAGCAAATATAGGAAAAGATAAAACAGTGAATATCGAAGTACAATTAATAAATCAGCAAAATATGCAAGCAAGATTATTATATTATTGGTCAAGAATATATGGTGGACAACTAAAAGAGGGAGAAGACTACGATATGTTAAAAAAGACCATAGCAGTATTAATCGTAAATTATGAAATGCCAGAATTACAAGAATTTAAAGATTCACATACAAAATGGGAATTGTTAGAAAAAAGAAAGCCAAATGTACTTGTGTTTAAAAACATAGAAATACATATCTTAGAAATACCAAAATTGATAAAATATAGTCAAGAAACAGAAGAAAGGTTAGGAAATTGGATAGAATTTTTAATAAAACCAGAAAGTGAGAGGGTAAAAATGGGGGCAAAGAAAGATAAAAATTTAAAAGAAGCAGTAGAGAAATTAGAGGTAATAAGCGGAGACGAAAGAATGCAAAGAATTGCAGAATTAAGATTAAAATACATACTTGATGAAAATACGAATATAAGAACTGCACGAGAACAAGGAAGAGAAGAAGGAAGAGAGGAAGGAATAAAAATAGAACAACAGAGGAGAATTGATATAATAAAAAATTTATTAAGACTAAAAATTCCAATAGAACAAATATCAGAAGCAACTGGTTTATCCAAAGAAGAAATAGAAAAAATAAATTTAGCTTAAATCAATATATCGTTTTTACTAAATATTTTCTATCAATGCAATAAAAAATTGGTCAGATTCTTCTGACCAATTTTACATATGCTTATCATTAATTTTTTAACTTATAGAAATAAAAATAATAGCAAACATTTGGTATTAGTAAATTTTCTTACTATAACTAAATACTTTTGCTATTAGCTTATTTATTTTTTTATTTTTAACTATAGGTTTACAATAGATATGTCACACCTAAGATAAAAAATAAAAGTAGGAAATACCAGAAAATATGATAAAATGATTTTAACCACAAAATCTTTATCGAAAGAAGGTATTTCCTATGAATAGTATAACACAAGATATATTATATAAGCAATCAGTTATAAAATATTCCATTATTTTAACAATTATAGTTATAGGAATGATATATTATATAAGCAATCAGTTATAAAATATTCTTTTAAACATGGAGTAACAAAAGCGGCAATAAAATTTAAAATGCATAGAAAAACAATATATAGGTGGAGAGAAAAATATGATGGAACAGCACAATCATTAAAAAATAAATCAAGAAGACCACATAGTAATCCAAAGCAACATACGGAAGAAGAAATAAAAATGATAAAAAACTACAAATATAAAAACAAAAAGACAGGACTAGTAGTATTGTGGGTAAAACTAAGAAAAGCAGGATATACAAGAAGTATAACAAGTCTGTATAGAGTAATGCAAAGAATAGGAATATATCAAAAGACACCAAGCAAAAAGAAAGAATATGAGCCAAAGCCATATGAGGAAATGAAATATCCAGGAGAAAGAGTTCAGATAGATGTAAAATATGTACCAGCAAAAAGTTTAACAAAAGAAGTAAAAGAAAAAGAAGAAAGATATTATCAATATACAGCAATAGATGAATATACGAGACAAAGAGTATTGTGGGCAAGTAAAGAGCACAGTACATATGCATCAACAGAATTTTTAAAGATAATAAAAAAGAAATTTAAATATAAAATAGAATGTATACAAACAGATAATGGTGCAGAATTCACAAATAGATTAACAACGTATAGAGACAAAAAAACACTATTTGAGAAAGCACTAGAGGAAGCAGGAATAAGACATAAATTAATAAAACCAAAGACACCAAGGCATAATGGAAAAGTAGAAAGAAGTCATAGAAAAGATCAAGAGAGATTTTATTACAATAAAATATTTTGTAGTTTTGAAGATTTTAAAAATAGATTAAAATATTGGGAAAAAGA
>CALXUT010000041.1 GCA_944391755.1 uncultured Clostridia bacterium | reverse complement strand
TAGTATTAAAAGAAGCTGGAGATCAAAAAATAAAAGTTATCACAGCTGTTAAAAATGCATTAGGATTAGGATTAAAAGAAGCTAAAGATTTAGTTGATGGAGCACCAAAAACATTAAAAGAAAATGTTGCTAAAGCTGAAGCTGAAGAATTAAAAGCTAAACTTGAAGAAGTTGGAGCAGTTGTTGAATTACAATAATTAAAAAATAAAAACTCTCAATTAATTTAATAGTTGGGAGTTTTCTTATATCTATAAATATTTAAATATCCTTAATTATTTAAATTAAAGATAGATTTAATATATCAATAAATTATAATAATGTCAAACAAAATTAAAAAAATTTCCATAAAAAAGAATTTATTATAACAAATTAATAATTCCTATATATATAAAATTGATATAGTATTTAATAATCTATAAAAAATTTTTAATCTTTAATTTAAATAATTAAGGATTTTTTTTTAATAAACGATAAACTAGCATATAGTGTTAGTAATAATGAAAGGAAGAGAAAATTATGAAAAGACAAAAGAGAAGTAATAAAGGAATAACTTTAATTGCATTAGTTGTCACAATTATCGTATTAATTATTTTAGCAGCCATTAGTATAGGTGTGTTAACCGGAGATAATGGAATAATAAACCAATCTCAAAGTGCAAAAGAAGAAACAGAAATTGCACAAGAAAAAGAAACAGTAGAATTATCAGCTGTTCAAGCAGCAGGAAAAGATAAGTTAGGAAATATAACAGAAGATAATCTAGCAAAAGAATTAACAACGAATATAGGAGAAAGAGATGTAGATTATACTCTAAATAAAGATGAAGAAAATTTTATAGTAACTTATATAGATACGAATAGAAGCTATTTAGTAGATACAGATGGAAATGTAGAATTAACTGAAATATTATTCCCAGAAGAAAAACCAGAAGTATCAACACAAACAGCTTTTACAAGAGCATATGGAATCATAGAAATAGAGTTTTTAAGTGGAACAAGTTATCATACGACAACAATTCCAAACGAACCTAAAATGACAAGTGATATGAAAAAAGTATATTGGGAAAATGGAGAAGAAAAAGTAGAAGGAGAATCAACAGATTTTGATGAAAGTAAATGGTATGACTACATAGCACAAACAAGCAATACAGAAACAGGAGGAACAAGCAAATGGGCGAATGCTAAAACAAGTGACGGAAGCTATTGGGTATGGATACCAAGATATGCATATAGAATTGTGTATTTTGATACAGCAGCACATAGAGATGCATATAGAGCAGATAATACGCAAACAACTGGAATAGTAGGATATAGTGATGCAAGAGGAATAGTAGATAAAGACGGAAAAACACCAAGTGATTTGCAAGAACCTGTAACTAGTATAGCAGTCGGAACAAATAAACTAAGACCACATCCAGTGTTTGAAAATGGAAGTTCAACTGGATTTACACAAGGAGAATGGGATAGTAAATTAGAAGGAATATGGGTGTCAAAATATGAGATGAGTCAAAATGGAACAACAGTAAAATCAACTCCAGGTGTAAATAGTTATAGAAGTATAAAGGTAGGGGATATGTACACAAAAAGCTATGAGTATGCTAGAGAAAAAGAAAGTCATTTAATGAAAAATAGCGAATGGGGAGCAGTAGCCTATTTAACAGAGAGTAAATATGGAAGAAAATGAATATGGGATATTTGATACAGTAGGAGGAGCATATGAATATGTAGCAGGATATATAGCAGATTCAAGCCAAAATTATGGAAATTCTTTTGCATCAACAGACAATACAACAAATAATAAAACAGAAAGCACGAAATATGCAACAGTGTATCAAATGGCAAGTTCAAATAGTTTGACAGATAATTATAAAATAAATATAAATAAAATATTTGGAGATGCAGTGGTAGAAACTTCAACATCAGGAAATGGAACAAAATCATGGCACTCAGCGTACTCTATTTTTGTGGGTATTAACCACGGCGGTAATTATCCGGTTTTCGAGCGTGGAGGCACCTATAGCTACTATACTGCAGGCTCTTTCCTCTTCAACAGCAGGACTGGCGCTGGCAACACCAGTAGCGGTTTCCGTGTGTGTCTTGCAGTAAAATAATGAAAAATCTATTATATAAGAAAAGCACATCTTATCAATAAAACATGAAAGATAGTGCTTTTTTCTATGCAAAAACTATTGATAAAAATGAATAAACAAATTATAATAGTGGTAATCAAATAAGAATAACAGAAACAAGGAGAAAAAACTATGAAAAAATATGGAATAATAACTGCCATGCAAGAAGAAATGCAAGAAATAAAAAAAATCATGACAAATATAAAAGAAAAGCAAATCTATGAGCTTCAATTTATAACAGGGAATATAAATAATAAAGAAGTAGTTCTTGTTGAAGCAGGTGTAGGTAAAGTCAATGCAGCAAGAGTGACACAAATTTTAATAGATAATTTTGATATAGAAGCAATTATTAATGTAGGTGTAGCAGGAGCTGCCAATGATGAATTAAATATGGGAGATATCGTCATTGGACAGATAATAGTACAACATGATTTTGATATAACTGCCTTTGGACATCCAAAAGGATTTATCAGCAATGTTGGACAATATGTGGAAAGCGATAGCAAATTATTAAAAAAAATGGAATCTACTATTCAAAAATTTGCTAACAAAGACTTCAAAATAAAAGTAGGTATTATAGCTTCAGGAGATATATTCTGCACAGAAACGAAAATGAAAGAAAAAATAAGAAGCAAATTTTTTGCAGATGCGATAGAAATGGAAGGAGCAGCAATAGCACAAGTATGTAAGTTAGATAATATTCCTTTTATCATTATTAGAAGCATATCAGATAACCCAAATGGAAATAATCTAATAACATATAAAGAGTATTTAGAAATGGCAACAAAACGATGTGCGCAAATAATAAAGGCATATTTGAATTGAAATACTAAAAATCTATTTTAAAAACACAAAATTTATGCTATAATATTTATAGTATAAAAAAGAGGTGGTATTATGAAACAAGTATCAAATTTACAAGAATTAGAAACAGCAGTAAATCTAAATGGAGAAATGGTAGTTAGTAAAAATGATAGAAATAAGATAATTATAATGAGTATGGAAGAATATAAGAAAAAATTAATGAAAGAAAAAATTGAAAAGAACTTGTTAAAAGCAGAAGAGGATATTGAAAATGAAAGAGTAAGAGATGCAGATGACCTTTTTAAGGAGTGGAATGCAAAATATGGAATATAAAGTAAAATTTACTGAAAAATGCTTAGAAGATATTGAAGAAGCGTCTCAGTATATTGAAGAAAAATTAAAAGCAGAAAATGCAGCAAATAAACTAAGATTAAAAATAAAAGATAGTGTAAAAGGATTATCTTCTTCTCCAGAAATGCATGCCAAAATAGAAAAATTTGATAGAGTAAAAAGAGAATATAGAAAGATTGTAGTTGATAATTATGTGTTACTATATACTATAGATAAAGAAAATAAAATTGTTTATATATCTCATATGTATTATAGTGGAAGAAATTATTTAGAAGGATTAATATAATAAAAATTAAAACAGATATCTATAATAATAGATAAGGTATACAAAAACTGGTAAATAGCTTGATTTTATCAAAAAAATGTGTTACAATATATAATGTATAATGATATTTTAAAAATAAGTTAGGAGTATATATATGAAACTATTAGCAGGTTTAAGAGAAGTCATACATAATTTCACAAGTCCAATTGAAGATACGAATGCACCTACAGTTGAGATATCAGCTGAGGCCTTTGTTGCGATGGCTAAAAAAAGTGGAATGACACAAGAACAAATTCAAGAATGTTTGAAAAATATGAATGGAATCAATATTACTAGAAAACATCCTAAAACACCTCAAATAGAAAATAAAGAAGATAAAAATAAAAAAATAGAGGATATAACACCTAGAAAAGATAAGACAAAAAGAGAAACAGATAAAGGAAGAGAACCAGGCGAATAAACTAAAAATAAAATGGATTTTAAAAGTCCGTTTTATTTTTTTGACTTTTTTTGCTAAAAATGTTTACATTTTGTAAAATTTTGTATAGAATATAATAAGTAAGCTTAAACGAAAGAAAATGGAACTTAAGAAAGGGGTAAATCAATGAAAATATTGATGCTAACATGGGAATATCCACCAAGAGTAGTAGGTGGAATAGCAAGAGTGGTATATGACCTATCACAAAGACTAATGAAAGATGGTCATGATGTAACGGTAGTTACATATCGAGAAGGGGATTCACCATATTTTGAGGATGACAAAGGAGTAAAAGTATATAGGGTAGATAACTATATGATAAATCCAAACAATTTTATAGATTGGATAATGCAAATGAATTTTAATATGGTTGCAAAAGCAAACCAAATTATTTCAGAACAAGGAAATTTTGATGTAATACATGCACATGATTGGTTAGTAGCATATGCTGCCAAAACTTTAAAGAATTCTTATAATATTCCTATAGTAGCAACAATACATGCCACAGAATCTGGTAGAAATAGTGGAATACACGATGAAACACAAAGATATATCAATGATACAGAATGGATGCTTACATATGAAGCAACAGAAGTAATTGTAAATAGTAATTATATGAAAGGCGAAATACAAAGATTATTTGGTTTACCATTTGAAAAAATAAATGTTGTAGCAAATGGAGTAAATTTAAATAAATTTGTAGGAATGGAAAGAGACTATACATTTAGAAGAAGATATGCAATGGACAATGAAAAAATCATATTATTCATGGGAAGATTAGTATATGAAAAAGGTGTTCAACACCTAATTGCTGCCATGCCAAAAATACTAGCAGGATATCATGATGCAAAGTTAGTCATTGCTGGAAAAGGTGGAATGTTAGATGAATTACGAGCAGAAGCAGAAGCATTAGGAATTTCTAATAAAGTATATTTTGCAGGATACCTTAATGGAAAAGATGTAGAAAAAATGTATAAAGCAGCAGACATTTCCGTATTCCCAAGCACATATGAACCATTTGGTATTGTAGCATTAGAAGGAATGTTAGCAGAAAGACCAATCGTTGTTTCAGATGCTGGTGGATTAGGAGAAATCGTTGAACATAGAGAAACAGGAATGAAAAGTTATTGTGGAAATCCAAATTCCATAGCAGATTCTATATTAGAATTATTATATAATCCAGAATTATATGCGAATATCGTAAAAAAGGCAAAAGCAAAAGTAAAAAACAATTATAATTGGGGAAAAATAGCTCAAGATACACACTTTACATATCAAAAAGCGATATGTGAAACAATGGCAGAAAGACAAAGAAAACAAATGGAACAAGAAAAAGCACGCAAAACCAAGAAAGCAAAAGGAACAGAAAAAGAAATTACAAATTTATTATCTTTCAAAAAACGCCATGCATATGCTTAAAAAAGAAAGGAGAGGGGACAAATCTAAATTTCTAAATATTTTAGGAGTTTACATTTGTCCCTATAAAAATTATGAATATATATGATACAGCTAATCAATTAGCACAAGAAATAAAGCAATCAGAAGAATATGTCACATACAAAATGGCTAAAGAAACCATTAATTTAAACTATGAATTAAAATCTAAAATAGATGAATTTGAAAAAGCTAGATATGATGCTCAGATTATTGCTCTACAAACGGGAAAAGATGATGAAATAAAAATGAGACATGTACAAGAATTATATGGAGAATTAATACAAAATCAAGAAGCAAGTAGATATTTTGATGCAGAAATGAAATTTAATATATTAATTGCAGATGTGAATAAAATAATAGGAGAAGCTGTACAAAGCTTATTAAAATAAAAACAAGAATTGAATTTATAATATAGTTGGGGAAATTAGAAAAATTACAAAGGAGTAATGAATAATGGAACTAATTATAATCATCATATCATTAATTGCTATACTACTTACATATTGGTTAATGAAATTTAATATGAAGGAATTAGAAAATATAGCAAATAATGAAGAATTAAATCATATAGCAAACAAATATCCAAGCAATGTAGAAATCTGTAAGAAAATTTTAAAAAAATTAAACAATCAGAATGTAAAGATAGAAGAAAGTCCAGAATCAGAATCAACTTTATATATGGCAATCTCAAATAAAATCATGATAGGAAATACGCATAATAGTTTTACAAGAATACAAACTATGGCACATGAAGCACTACATTCTATACAAGATAGAAAACTATTACTATTTAATTTTATATATTCCAATATCTATTTATTATATTTTATAGTAATATCTGTATTGGTAATATTAAAAAAAATACCAAATACACTTTTATTTACAAATATACTTTTGATTCTCAGTTTTATCTATTATGTCATAAGAGTATATTTAGAAAATGATGCAATGATCAAAGCAGAATATGTTGCAAAAGAATATATGGAAGAAGAAAATATTTCTACAAAAGAAGAACTAAATAAAGTTGTGGAAGGCTTTAAAATGTTAAATAAAGACGGTATAAAGGGAACTAATTTAAGTTTATTTATCAATATTCTATTGAAAGTTATAATTTTTAATGTTCTAGCATTGATTTTTTAATAAATATATGGTAAAATATTCTAGTATATAATCGAATAAAAAAACTGTTAGGAGGAATACTAGATGCAAGTAGTAAAAATGATATTAGTAGTACTAGAATTTATAATATGTTTGGCATTATCTATAATTGTATTGTTTCAATCAAGAGAAGATGCAGGACTATCTTCAACAATAACCGGTTCAACTACAAATAACTTCTTTGAAAAAAATAAAAGTAGAACAAAAGAAGGAAGACTTAAAAAATGGACAATCATCCTAGGAATTATATTTGTAGTAAATTCAATAGCACTTTCAATCATTTACATAGCATAATATTACATGTTATCATAAAAATAAAAGGGGGTAGTTCATGAAACTACTCTTTTTTATTTAATAGAAAAAATTTGTAACTGTTGACAAAAAAATGATTTTATGACATTATTATTAATAATATTTAGTATTGGGGGAATATATATGATTATAGAGGATTCACAAAAAGAAAATATAGATTTTATAAGTGATTTTTTATTGAGATTATCAAGAATTTCAGGAAATGCAAGTTTAGAGGTAGGGAAAGGACAGAATTCAGAGCATTATCTAGTAAATGTTGAAAATGAAAATGGAGAGTATATATCTTATCATACAAATGCATGGCTAATTCAAAATGCATTACACAGAAGTGCAAGAAATATATTTCAAAGAGCATTATCAACAAAAAAGATAGGAGTGGATGATTATTATAATATTCATATGTCATATGATGCGAAAGAATACCAAGGTAATTTAATTAAAGTATTTTCAAGCGATAATTATCCTTGGGAAGCAATTGATGCATTACCACTTGATTTAATGAGAAAAGTTCAAATGAGTAATAATGAAATAGCAGGATTAGGAATTGATGAAAGCAAGAAAGAAATAGCTAGCAAGTTATCATCTGAACTTTATGATAGAATACAGGAGAGTTCTGAAAAGTCTGATGAAACAAATAAAAATGATAGAAAAGAGGAGTCACAAAAAGAAGTATTAACAAAATTAGTTGCAGATATAGCTGGAATATCAGGAAATGTTTCTATAAATATGGTAGATGGAAGATATTATATAAGTACACCTACAAAAGATGGACATTATATGATATATTCAACTACAGATAGGCAGTTAGAATCAGGAGATAGTAATATATTCGCAGTTAGAAAATCTACAAAAGAATTAGATATGGAAACATTAAAAACAGAGTTAAATGGAAATTTATCTCTTTTGGATGGAAAAGAATGTACACTAATGCAACATGATGCTACAATAAGGGAAATAGAAGCAAATTTATCTAGAAATTTAGATAGTGAAGAACATACAGCATCAGAAATTAGCGATGACCTACAAGAAATTGGTAGAACTGGACTTACAGAAAGTGCACTAGCAGAATTGGTTAATGGACAAAATACAAAAGATACTAGGAGAGAAGAAAAATAATGTTGAGTGTTGAATATAGAAATGCTATATCAGAAGTTTTGGATATTTTAAAACATACCAATAAAAACGATGTTGATAAAATATCATTAGAATTTATTAAATTTTTAAATGAAAATGCTGCTAAAGATTATATTCCTAATTTAGATCATACAAAAAGAATTAAAGATATGAAGTTAAATGAAAAAACGATTGGGATATTATCAATTATCAATAGTAAATTTTGGTGTACAAATGAACAAAAAAAGGAATTCGATGATAAACTTAAAGCAAATGAAGTAGAATATCAAGCTACGATGAGGGAAAAATATAATCCAGATAATCTATTTAAAAATAAAGTACCACAAGCAAAAAACACAGAAAGTACAAGGGATATGGTAGAGTATAAAGAATCATTGTTTTCTAGATTAAAAAATTGGATAAAACAAATTTTTAATAAATAATATTTTGAGGCAGGTTAAATCCTGCCTTTCTGTTAAAAATTAAAAAGGAGGAAAACTTGAAAAGAGAATATAAAATAGGAACCTATAGAAAACATCAAAAAGGCTTTGGATTTGTAAAAATAGACAACCAAGAAGAGGAAATTTATATTGCAAAAGAAAATTCATTAAATGCTTTAAATGAAGATACTGTACAAATAGAAATTATTTCTCCAAAACAAGAGGATAAAAAAGAAGAAGGAAGAGTTATTAAAATTATAAGACATGAAAAAGATACAGTCGTTGGAACCTTTCAAAAAAACAGAAATTTTGGTTTTGTTGTTCCAGATGATAAAAATTTTGGAACAGATATCTTTGTTTCAAAATCGAATTGGGGAAAAGCAAGAAATAATCATAAAGTCTTAGTAAAAATTTTAAAATATCCTGAAAAAGGCAAAAATGCAGAAGGGAAAATTATAGAAGTTTTAGGAGGAGTGAATGAAGCGGGAGTAGACATGCTTTCATTAATAAAACAATATGAATTACCATCTAAATTTCCAGAAGAAGTTGTTGTAGAAGCAAAAGCCTTTGGAAATAAAATCAATGAGGAAGATATAAAAAATAGAAAAGATTTAAGAAATGATGTCATTTTTACCATAGACGGAGAAGATGCCAAAGATTTAGATGATGCCATTCATGTTGAAAAATTAGAAAATGGAAATTATCGATTAGATGTCCATATAGCAGATGTTAGTCATTATGTAGGAGAAAAGACAGAACTTGACAAAGAAGCATATCTAAGAGGAACAAGTATTTATATGCTTGGAAGAGTTATCCCAATGTTGCCAAGAGAATTGTCAAATGGCATTTGTAGCCTAAATGCAGGAGAAGATAGATTAACATTATCTTGCTCAATGGAAATCACGCCAAAAGCTAAAATAATCGCTTCTGATATCCATAAAGCTGTTATAAGAGTAACAGAAAGAATGAGTTATACAGATGTTCAAAAAATATTAGATAAATCAGATGAAGAAATTTTAAATAAGTATCATAACTATATCCAAGATTTTGAATTAATGGCAGAATTAGCAACAATTCTAAAAAATAAGAGAAGAGAAAATGGATACTTAAATTTAGAGATTCCAGAAAGTAAGATTGTATTAGATGAACAAGGATTTGCCATAGATGTCAAAAAATATGAAACTTATTTTTCTAATGAAATTATTGAACAATTTATGCTTGCTGCAAATGAAACAGTAGCAGAAAAATTTTATTGGTTGCAAGCACCATTTATATATAGAAATCATGAAGCTCCTGATCTAGATAAAATAAAAGATTTAAATAAAACATTAAATAATTTTGGATATAAAATTAAGGTATCTAAAGAAGATATTGTATATCCAAATGAATTTGCAAAAATTTTGGAAGATGTAAAAGGCAAAGAGGAAGAAAAAGTAGTATCAAACATCATATTGAGAACTTTAAGAGTTGCAAAATATGAAGCAGAAAATAAAGGACATTTTGGAATTGCAAGTAGATATTATTGTCATTTTACTTCACCAATCAGAAGATATCCAGATTTATTTATACACAGAATTATTTCGAAATATCTTGAAAATGATTATATGGTAAATGATTTTTGGATAAAAAAATATGCCAAAAGAGCAGAAAAAAGAGCTGAAAATTGTTCTGAAAGAGAAAGAACCGCAACAAAAGTAGAAAGAGAAGCAATCGATATGAAAAAAGCAGAATATATGGAAAATAAAATTGGAGAAGAATATGAAGGAATCGTTTCATCTGTTACCAATTTTGGTATATTTGTAGAATTAGAGAATACAGTTGAAGGGTTAATCCGATATGAGAACTTAGGTGATGAATATTTTATTTATCATGAAGAAACAAAACAAGCCATTGGAGAACACACAAATAAAATCTATAAAATAGGAGATAAAGTAAAAATTAGAGTGATAGATGCGAATAAACTTTTAAGAGAAATAGACTTTGAAATTGTAGAATAATTTGCTGGAAATTTATTGACAAAAATCTATCATAATATATAATATAATGGATAAACTAAAGATATAGGTTATAGACCTAAGAAAGGAAAGAGAGAAAAATGGAAAATCAAAACCCAGAAGAAGAAATAAGAGTAAAACAAATGATAGACGAACTTGTAGAAAAAGCACAAATTGCATCACAAGAATATTTAAAATTAGATCAAGAAACAGTTGATAATATAACAAGAGCTATGTCAATGGCAGGATTAGAACATCATATGGAATTAGCAAAGATGGCCGTTGAAGAAACTGGTAGAGGAATCTATGAAGATAAGATCACAAAAAATATGTTTGCAACAGAATATGTATATCATAGTATAAAACATGAGAAAACAGTAGGTATTATAAATGAGAACCATGAAGAAGATTTTGTTGAAATTGCAGAACCAGTAGGCGTCATTGCAGGTGTAACACCTGTAACAAACCCTACATCTACAACCATGTTCAAATCTATTATTTCTGCGAAAACAAGAAATGTTATTATATTTGGTTTCCACCCATCTGCACAAAAATGTAGTACTGCAGCAGCTAAAATCATGAGAGATGCAGCTGTAAAAGCAGGAGCTCCAGAAAATTGTATTTTATGGATAGAAGAACCATCTATTTTAGCAACAAGAACATTAATGAATCATCCAGGAGTAAATTTAATCCTAGCAACTGGTGGTACAGGAATGGTAAAATCAGCATATTCATGTGGAAAACCAGCATTAGGTGTAGGTCCAGGAAATGTACCTTGTTATATAGATAAAACAGCAAAATTAAAGACATCTGTTAATGATTTAGTTATGTCTAAATCTTTTGACAATGGTATGATATGTGCATCAGAGCAAGCAGTTTTAGTAGATAAAGAAATCTATCAAGAATTTGAAAAATTAATGAGAGAAGCAGGCTGTTATTTTGTAAGTCCAGAGGAAAAAGAAAAATTAAAATATAGTATGTTTGATGAAACAAAAGGACATAAATTAAAATCACATGTACCAGGACAAAGCCCTGCACAAATAGCGAAAGAAGCGGGATTTGAAGTACCAGAAGATACAAAAGTCCTTGTTGTATATGAAGAAGGAATAGGAGAAGATTATCCATTTTCAAAAGAAAAATTAAGTCCAGTATTAACTTATTATATTGTTAATAATGAAGAAGAAGGATTGGATAAATGTGAACGACTATTAGAATTTGGTGGTTTAGGACATTCTGCAGTTATCCATTCAGAAAACCAAGAAACAATTCTAAAATTCTCAGAAAAAATGAAAGCAGGAAGAATCATTGTGAATTCTCCATCTACACATGGTGCTATAGGAGATATCTATAATACGAATATGCCTTCATTAACACTTGGATGTGGTTCTTTTGGAGGAAATTCAACGACAGCAAATGTATCTAGTGTAAACTTAATTAATATAAAAAGAGTGGCAAAAAGGAGAGTCAACATGCAATGGTTTAAAGTTCCAGAAAAAATATATTTTGAAGCTGGTTCTATAGAATATCTAGAAAAAATGCCGGATATCGAAAGAGCATTTATTGTTACAGACGAGGGAATGGTGAAACTTGGCTATGTCGATAAAATCTTATATCATTTAAGAAAAAGACAAAATCATATTCATTGTGAAGTATTTACAGAAGTAGAAGCAGATCCATCTTTTGATACAGTAAACAAAGGTGTTGCTGCCATGAATATTTTTAAACCAGATGTCATCATTGCATTAGGAGGAGGAAGTCCAATAGATGCAGCAAAAGGTATGTGGTTATTCTATGAGAATCCGGATGCAGATCCAGAAGGATTAAAACTAAAATTCATGGATATTAGAAAGCGTACTTATAAATTCCCTAAAATGGGAAAAAAGGCAAAAATGGTTGCAATTCCAACAACTTCTGGAACAGGTTCAGAAGTAACATCATTTGCTGTATTAACAGATAAAGTTAGAAATAAAAAATATCCATTGGCAGATTATGAATTAACGCCAGATGTTGCTATCATTGATCCAGATTTAGTAATGAGTTTACCAAAATCTGTTACAGCAGATACAGGAATGGATGTATTAACACATGCATTAGAAGCTTATGTATCTGTTATGGCATCTGATTACACAAATGCCTTATCAGAAAAAGCAGCAGGATTAGTATTTGAATATCTAAAAAGAGCTTATGATAACGGAGATGACAAAGAAGCAAGAGAGAAAATGCATAATGCAAGTACCATTGCAGGTATGTCCTTTACAAATGCATTTTTAGGAGTATGTCATTCAATGGCTCATAAAATAGGAGCAGAATTCCATTTACCACATGGTAGAATTAATGCGATTCTTTTACCATATGTTGTTAGATATAATGCTAGCAGACCAACTAAATTTGTATCATGGCCTAAATATGAATACTTTATAGCAGATCAAAAATATGCGAATATTGCAAAAAGAGTTGGATTAAAAGCTAGTACAGTAGAAGAAGGGGTTAATTCTTTGATAAAAGCCATTCAAGAATTGAATGAAAAAGTAAATATTCCAAAATCATTTAAAGATGCAGGAATTGATGAAACAGAATTCTTAGCAAAAGTAGATATGCTAGCTGATAGAGCTTTTGAAGATCAATGTACAACCGTAAATCCTAGAGTTCCTTTGGTTAAAGAAATTAAACAAATCTTATTAGATAGTTATTATGGAAAAGAAGTATAAAAGAAAAGACCTCATAGTACTAAATGAGGTCTTTTTTAGTTCCAAACAGAAATCCCTAACATAACTTTAAATTTTGAATTATTTTTATAAAAGCTATATAATTTTTCAAAATTCTTATCACAATCTTGCATTAATTCTGCTAAATCATCCAATTCTTTCAATTCTTCTTCTGAAAAATCTTTTACAACATATTGATTATTTTTATATTCATGTATAAAATTGGGTTCAAATAAAAAAGATTTTTCGTTATTCATCAAACTATTAAAATCATTCATTAATTCTAAACAAGCGGCTTTTAAACCACTATATCCACCAGTATCGTAGATTACAATTTCATCTGAAATTGTATGATTTCTAATAGATAACCAAGCTTCAGCAGCTGTTAAAAACATATCTTTAGGTACATTAATCATATCGATAGGAACTATAGTATCTCCACCAATACCACTACTGTCGACCATAATCCACTTATTTTGATTCATATCAAAATACTCTGTATTCCATTGGTCATCATATTTGTTTTTAAAATGATATTTTGAAAATCCTACTCGAACTCTAGAAGGAATTCCTTTAGCTTTTAAGATACTGGCGAGTAATAAAGCATTACCTCTACAAACAATATGAATTTTATTTTTAGCTTCTCTATGAACAGAATAGGTATTATCTCTTCTTAATAATTCAGAAAAGATACTTAATGCAGTTTGATAAATATCTTCTTCATTATTTAATCTGTCTATTGGAATTTTTGTCATATCTCCAAATACACTATCAGAGTGATTTCTTATATTTTTATCAATGGTAAATACCATTGGGTGAATTGTTTGCATTCGTTGTAAAATACATAGTTCTTCAATATCATCTGTTAGTTCTCTAGCAAAATCAGAATATGGTCCTAAATAGGTATATGTACTAGTTTGTAAGTAAAATATTAAAAGTTTTTTTAAATTTAAGTTCGACAAAGAATAAATTTTTTCAAGATTTTGTTTGTACTCATCTATCTTCATCTTTTTCTCCTTTATCTATATAATAGGGAGGAATATCATCTCTATATGCTATTAAAACGAGATCTAGCCATTTTACAAATTTAGAAAGTTGATTACTTAAATTTTTTCCTTCCTCATAAACTGCTAAGCAAGTGTCTTTGTTAGCAGAATTAGAATTAATTGTAAAATTTGAATATGCTTCAATATATCTTTCTCTAAAATTTAAATAAGTATTTTTAAAATCTAAATTCTTAAATTTTTCTAATAATATATCAGCTTGCACATGATTAACTTCTTGAAGATTTTGTAATAAAGTTTCTATTGTATCAAAAAATTCAACCATTTCATCAGAACTTAAACTCCAACCAGACTGATATACTGGAGATTTGAAATATAGTGATAGTATTTTAGAAAAAGTATTTTCTTCAATTTTAGGGTCACTATTTACAAAAGTACAATCAACAAAAGTAATAGAAGGATCCAATTTCTCTTGAGGAGAAGAAGGTAGTTTGCTTATAGAGAAAGATGGTTTATATGTATAACTTCTATAAGATTTACTTAATTGCGTATTACGCCATGAATACGAAAAACCTCCTTTTGACATAATAACACCTCCTGTATATGATTATACAACATTGATAATCAAAAAAATCGATATTTTCTGTTCAAAAAATATCGATTTTCACATTTGTTACTTTTTATAAAATAGCAATACAATATTCACAATAATCTTTATAGTAAATTTCTAAATCAGGATGATCTTCAATGGTATGAAAGCTAGAACTATCCATCCATCCATTATATATCTTGTCTATTATCTTTAAAATATCTTTTTGATTTTTGGAATTTACTTTAAAGGCTATCCATTTTGTTTTTGGAATTACTTTTTCTATAAAGCAATCTTGTTTTTGACTACTTAAAATAAAATATTTCATTTGGTAATGTTCTTTTGTAACATAATATTCTGTAAAACCATAATAATTTTCATTTGATAAAGTGGTTTTTATATTTTTGGACTCTTTTGTATTCCATAAATCAGCAATTGCTTGTTTATTAGATAAATCTATAATTTCTGTAGATATACCATATAATACTTTTTCTTCAAGTTCTAAAATTCTATATTCTAATGCAAAATGATTACCTTGCGATATATCAAAATTTAGCTTAGGAAAAGAGGTTAAATGATAGGAATAATGTTTTGCTTCTTTAGGTGTTATATGGAATAGATTATAAAAAGCTCTTCCAAAACTGGTAGAAGACTCATAACCATATTTTATGGCAATATCAATAATTTTGTCGTCTGTCATTATTAAATCTTCTAATGCTCTAGATAAACGCCTTTTTCTAATATATTCTGATAAAGAAAATCCTGTTAAAAAACAGAATATTTTCTGAAAAGAAACAAAGGGCATTCCAGAAATTTTTTCTATTTTATTGAAATCAATTTTATCAGTAAGATTATTTTCTATATATTCTATAACTTCATTTAATATACGATTACAATTCATAAACAGCTCCTCCATTACAATTATGGTAGTGTCAACTAAATGTATATTTTATTTAGTTACACCCCTGTATTTTTAAGGGTTTCATCACTTTTTTTCAACAAAAAAATGATACCCCCCTCTTTTATGGTATAATTGTTACAACGAATA
>CALXUT010000040.1 GCA_944391755.1 uncultured Clostridia bacterium | reverse complement strand
TAATAGTATTTGTATTTATATAACCATCTTTTTTAATTTGTTCATAACCAAGCCAAATAGCATTTCTATAATCTACAACTTCTTTTGCATTTTCTTCCTTATATCCACTTTCTGTTAGTACTTTATAAATATCATCATGAGTTGTAACAATATTTTCAATAGCACTACTATCTTTGGCTTCATTAATAGTTACAGCATTTATTAAAATATGCATATTTGGTATAGTGTTTGCATAACCTTTTAATTCTGCTAATGCTCTTGATGATAAAGTTAATTGTTCTAAAATTTTATTTGTTTTTAAATTAACATTTTTATATGGTAGCATTTCTAATTTCATACTTTTACCTCCATATATATAAAATATCACATTTTTTATACATTTTCAATAAATATGTATAAAAAATCGAAAAAATTATACATATTTTAAAGACATGTATAATTTTTTATATTTTTTTAATATATCTTTAAATCGTTATAAAAATATAACAGTCTGATTTCCCAAAATATATTTTTAAATCTTAAAATTTATTTTTTATTTATAAATTTATTATTTTTTATATTAAAGATTGCAAAAAAATTTTTTTTAATATATTTTCTTAATTTTTATATACTAAAAAATGTGCTATCCCCTACTCTCTGTTTTTTCATTAAATATATAAAAAGATTAGTTCTCTTTCAAACTAATCTAAAAATTGTAATTTATCTCTTTGCATATATTCCAATTATTAAACCATTCTCTTCTTTTGTGTCTTTCAATTCTAGTCTGACTTTTTTATTATTTTCTTCAAAAAGTCTGATTCCACTTCCTAGAATTACTGGAACAGTTGTAATTTGGTATTCATCAATTAGATTTTCTTTTACACATTGATTTACTAAATTTGCTCCTCCACATATCCATATATTTTTTCCTTTTTCTTGTTGTAATTTATTTATTAGTTTTTTTATATTCATATTAACATATTTTATATTTATAGAATCTTTGATTTTTTCATTAGTTAAAACATAACTTTGTAAATCTTCGTATACCCATTTGTCTAGTGATAGTTCATTTTTTATTTGCTTATATGTGTTTGCTCCTAAAATAACAGTATCTATATCTTTAATAAAAGTTTCATATCCATAATCACTATCGTAATTTTCATTATTTCCTAAAATCCAGTCAACATTTCCTTTGCTATCTGCAATAAATCCATCTAAACTTTGTGAAATATATAAAATAACTTTGCGTTTCATATGTCAATTCTTATCTCCTTTACAATTATTCCAAGTCATAGTATATTCTATTTCTTTTGTATTTTTATCTATATTTTCACTTGTAATTACAAATCCATTTTTCTTATAAAAACAAATCGTATTTGTATTTTTCTTATATACGCTTAATGTCAAATTATTTCTGCTTTCTTTTACTTTAGTTAATAAAGATGTTCCTATTCCATTGCATTGATTATTTGTATCAACAAAAATACCTTCAATATAGTTATTATCTAGTCCTACAAATCCCACTTTTTTTTCTTTAATAATATGAACATATATATTTTTTCATTTTTCCATATTTGCATTATAGTATTTATATCATTCTTTTCAAATCTTCTTATCATATATCTCCTCTACAACTTACTATTTTAAATTAAAATTGTTTAGCTACACTTTCAATTTTTCTTATACTTACAGGTGTATAATCAAGTACATCGCAAGAAACACATATATGATTTTTCTTATCAAACTTTTTATCAAGTGGCTTATCATGTATATGCCCAAAAACATTGATTTGTTTATCCAAATAACATCAAGAGTATAATGAGTATAGCGAATATTGATAAAAAAATAGTTACTCTTTTTACCAATTTTATTTGTTTTTCTGGCATATCAACAAATATCTTTTCTGGATTTTCATTTGATACATATACTTTTATTTTTTCATTTTTACGATAGTTAAAATTTCCTTTCTTATATGAAATTTCAACATATTTTTATTATTAAAATAATATTCAAATTTATAGCCCCCATAAAAATCAGTTCCTTTACATATTGCTTCTACTTCAGAACAACCCTTTTTAAGGAATCTCCTTTTATCATTCTTTTCTGAAAAAAGCACAAATCCAGGAACAATTGGAAAAAAGATAACTATTATATATCGAAGAAAATTACTGTCTATTTTCCATATATTTAAGGTATATAGTAATATATATAAACCAACCAAGGTTATTAAATAACCATAAGTAAAGTATTTAATTGAGATAATCCCAAATATAAAAAAAATCTAGTCCTAAGATAAATAATGGATTACCAAATTGAAAATATAATTCTAATCCAAATAATACTAATGTAAGCCCTAAAAATATTCCTAATATATTTAAAATGATTTTTTTCTTCATAGAATTCCTCCATATTTTTATTTGAATTAACTTGCATTTTGTCTTTTAAAAATTTCCTTTTGAAAATCCAAATAATATATTATATTTGATAAAGAATTTTCTTTCTCTTTCTTAATCGATGTATAATCAATATTGTTTACTTTTGCTAATTGAATAGTATAGTTATAAATTAAATTTACTAATTCTTCAAGTTGTTGAAGAGTAAATGTAACTTTTATTTCTTTATTTTCAGAATTTTCTTTTATAAAATTTATATTCCAAATTAGGTCTTCTAAAATATCTAAAGATAAATTTCCTTCTTTAATTGCATTAATATAATTATTTAAAGATACATTAAATCCATTAGTAATACCATCTTGTTGATTAATTTCTTGTTTTTCCTTTTTATGTTTTTGATATGAAGAATATATCCCAAGAGCTACAGTACTAATACCTACTACCACTCCTATGCCAATTAATGTATTTTTTACTGTATTGTTTGATGTTACTGTATTAACAATATTATCTTTATTATTACTATTATCAACTTCTTTCAAAAATTTTACAAATTTTCCTTGTTGATCACGAATAACACTACCTTCCCTTATATATTTTCCAGTTACTAACCCTTTTAAATATTTTTCTGGAATTTCTATTGAAGGTTGAATTACTTTACTCATTTTTATACCTCACTTAATATGAATTTTTATAAAATGTTTTATCTATTAAATTTCATTTTTTCTTTGACTCTATTTATGTAATCAACTTTATGAGGAAAATATTTTTCAAGCATATTTAAAACAGCTAAATAGCAATTAGAAGCATCAGCATATTGTTTTTTCTCAGCATAAACATCTCCTAAAGTTTCTTCATTTGCGTCTGCTGTATGAAATGGTATTACGATTACATGTTCGGCATTACGCAAACGCTCACTTACCATATTAATTTCATTTAATACATCAAATGAATAAGAAGATGGTTTATTCAAGATTAAAAGAAATACTTTACAAGAATGAATCGCATCTGCAATACTTCCTGCATAAGCTCCATTTGTATCACGAGGAGCATACCAACAACGTACTCCTACTCCCTCTAATTTGTTGACAATTGCTTCTACTATGTATAATGATGAACTTGTATGATGAGAAATAAAAACATCTATTTCCATATGAACCTCCTCCAAAAAATTTAAAATTTATGTCGATATAATATCATAAAATACAAAATATTACAAATTTTATGTAATGTTGTGATATGTAATAGAATTTAAGTTTTTTTAAAATATCCATGAAATTTATGCAATATAAGACTAATCGCAAATCCAATAATGACTCCTATATCAATGGCGTAAAATAAATTATTAAAAATGTAATTAAAAGAACAATAAGTTTTAAAAGCAATCATACAAATTGTCATACAAATAAAAGTATATACTTGTATCGAAATATGTGAATTATGTTTAATAAATCTTTCCTTTATCATATAGATAATTGTTCCTAAATAAAGTGAACCAGCTATACCTGTTAAAACAAACATTTCCCAACTTTCGGTATTTGTGTAGCCTGATTTCAAAAAGCGAATGATGTAATATGTACTATTCATCAATGTCATTATAATAATAGGATTCATTAATGCGAATATATATTTTTTTGCCATTAAAGCACTTACACACATGATGATACCCCAAAACAAAAAAGATTGTGTTATTTTTATTAACCAACGAATATCTAAAATTAAAGCAAATTCTGCAATTGTTCCCAATAAAATACCTATCATAATTGATATAGCTACGTTTTTTATTATTTTTTTTAGATTCATTTTTTCACCTACTTTTTACCTCTTATATTAATGATTCTATAACACTTCTGAAAAAAAGTCTATAAAAATTACAATTTAATTGCAAACTTTTACTAAGATATTAAATCAAATGTTTATATGAATATTTTGAGCAACCTCTTTATTTTTTTCGACAAAAGTGATATGATATCCATAATAATTTTAATGGAGTGAGTGAATATGATACCAAAAGAAAAAAATCCAGATTATTTAAATGCTTTTTTAGATTATTCCATAACTATATTAAACAAATCACCAAATTCAGTAAAAGAATATAATTATGACCTTGCAAACTTTTTAAAATTCATGATGATTCGCTTTAAATTGACAAATAAGACAGTTTATGACGAAATTGATATAACATCATTTACAATTAATGATTTAAAGAAAATAACGCTTGATGACATACATGCTTATGTATCACATTTAGCCGTTGATAATAGAAGCAAAGCTACAACAAGAGCTAGAAAAATTTCTACTATTAGAATATTTTTTAAATATTTAACTCAAAAAGCAAATTTATTAGAAATAAATCCTGCTCAAAATTTAGAAACTCCTAAATTAGAAAAAAGAATGCCAAAATATTTATCTTTAGAAGATAGTAAAAAATTACTATCTGTTGCAAGTCATGAAGATAATCGTAATGCGAAAAGAGATTTTGCAATCACTACCCTATTTTTAAATTGTGGAATGAGATTATCAGAATTAGTTGGTATTAATATCAATGATATTGATTTTGACGAATGTAAATTAACGGTTATTGGTAAAGGAAATAAAGAAAGGACAGTTTATTTAAATAGAGCTTGTATGAAAGCAATATATGATTACCTATCATCTCGCCCACCTCAAAATTTAGTAAAAAAAGATTCAAAAAATTCAGATAAAGCTCTATTTTTAAGTGAACAAAAACAAAGAATTAGTAATCGCACTGTACAAGCTATTATCAATAAAGAACTAAAAGCAGCAGGATTAGATTCAAAAAACCTGTCTGTGCATAAGTTAAGACATACAGCTGCAACTCTTATGTATCAATACGGAGAAGTTGATATTAGAGCATTACAAGAACTTTTAGGTCATCAAAGTATATCTACTACAGAAATATATACACATGTAAGTAATGATCAAGTTAGAAATGCAGTTGAAAGCAATCCACTAGCAAACTTATAATTTATAACGAACTTAGTAAGTAAAACAAATTTTAAATACACTTTCGAAAGGAATATATATGAAACCATTATTTAAAAATATAACAAAATATAATGCTAATAATTATAAAGAGTTTACGGAATTTCATACAAATAAATATAGTTTTTCACAAAACGCATATACCATTATTATGTCCATATTATTAATATATTGTATCATTCTCAATATACAAAGTAGAGATATATTATTAATTTTATTATTTATGGGACTTTTCATTTTATTCTTGGGATGGAGAATATATTTACCACATAGAAGAGCACAAAAACAACAAGAAGAATATAAAAATAACAAACAATTAGGATTTGTATTCTCTTTTTATAAGAATTATTTTATTTTAAATAAAAAGACAATATACTATTTTAAGTTACACAGAGTTTTTGAAACAAAAGATTACTTTTACTTATACATAGATGAGGACCATGCTGCTCTTGTAAGTAAAAAAGGGTTTGAAATCGGTACTGCTGAAGAATTTTCAAATTTTATAAAGAAAAAATGTTTATTTAAGTATAGAAGTGAACAATAAATGCAATATATATGAGATTTAGGGAGGTGTATCCTCCCTATTCTTTATTTTACTTACAAAATATAAGTGATCTCATATGCTTAATAATATTGGTTGAATTTGTTCTTTGTTTAATGCACATATAATTGTTTTATACAAATAGGATGAATCAAAAGTGATCGCTCGTGGTCTTGTTATTGGATTCGTTTGTTTAAATGGTACAAAGTAATAATTTCGTATGTTAAATAATTTACCTAAATTTTCTGCTCCTGATGAAAGACCATCATCACATGAAATTGCTAATACAATTGGTTTTTCTAATTTTAAACTATGATGTATTATCATTGTTTCAAAATCGTCTGTAATATCATTTGCAAGTTTTGCAATCGTATTACTTGTTGAAGGTAATACGATAAGTACATCTATACCATTTTTAAATCCTGAGCTATCCCATTCTTGAAGAGAATGAATACTCTCATTTTTTGTTATATGTTTAACTTCTTTTATAAAATCATCTTCTTTGAAAGTATTGTAAAAAGATTCTTCTATAAAAAGAATAATATTTGCATTTTGATCTATAAATTTTTTAAGCTCTTTTATCATGATTTTAAAATTATAAAAAGAGTTTGTAATTAAAATTCCAATTGTTTTTCCCTCTAAACTCACATATATAATCCTCCTTTCTTAGGTCTTTATATATCATATGAATATAAAAGGATATTTGTCGAAAAAAGAACAACAATAAGTTGCTCTTTTTTATTTATAATTTTAGTTTATCACCATTTTTATCCTAATATTTCCTCTGCCAATTTTTCCATTTGTTCAATATTATCAGCTTTCATTGCAGATTTAATAGTTACCATTGTATCACAAATAGATATATCTTTCATTTTTTCAAATAGCTCTTTCATTAACTTTCCAGAATTAGGTGCCCAAGAACCATTTTCTATAATTCCCACTCTCCTATTTTGATAGTTTTTGCCAAGTAAATGTAGTAGAAAATGATGCATACAAGGAAATATTTCCATATTATAAGTTGAGGATGCAACTACTATTTTATCATATCGAAAAGCATCTTCAATAGCTTCTGCCATATCGTCTCTTGCTAAATCAGCTAAAACAACTTTTTTAGCACCTTTTTGCTTTAAAATTTCTGCCATTTTTTTGGCAGCTCTTTCTGTATTCCCATGAATAGAAGCATATGCAATAAGAACTCCGTCATCTTCAGGTGTATAACTGCTCCAAATATTATATTTGTTAATATAAAATGCTAAATCTTTATCAAGTATTGGACCATGTAGTGGACATATGATTTTTATATCTAAGTTAGAAGCTTTTTTTAATAGTGCTTGTACATTTGCACCATATTTTCCAACGATATTAAAATAATATCTTCTTGCTTCACAAGTCCAATCTTCATTTGTATCTAATGTTCCGAATTTTCCGAATCCATCAGCACTAAATAAAATTTTTTCTGTTTGTTCATAAGACATCATAACTTCTGGCCAGTGAACCATTGGAGCCATGATAAATTGTAGTGTATGATTCCCTAAATTTAGTGTATCTCCTTCTTTTACGATAATAGCTCTGTCTCCTAATTCTAAATTAAAAAATTGATTGATCATTCTAAATATTTGAGCATTTCCTACTACTTTCATATTTGGATATTTATTTACTAAATTTGCAATATTATCAGAATGGTCTGATTCCATATGAGAAACAACTAAAAAGTCCGGTTGTTTTTCTCCTAATACATTTTCTATATTCTTCATCCATTCGTCTGTTTTCCTTGCATCTACTGTATCCATAATGGCTATTTTATCATCTAAAATCATGTAAGAATTATAGGAAATTCCATTAGGTGTATGATATTGATTTTCAAATAAATCCATTTCCTTATCATCAACACCCACATATATGATGGAATCTGTTATTTTATTATTTTTCATAATATCCTCCTTTTCCCTGTTATTTTATTTAATATTTACAATATTGTCAAGAATATGATTGATTTTTATGTAAAATTAGTATATAATTCAAACAATTATTATTTAAAATCAACTTTGCGTATTGCAAAAGGAGAGAAAAAACATGTTAAAACATTATATTGGTTTTCTGTATTTTCGTTCGCCATTAGGAGAAATTTGTAGAGAATTACCAGAAAGGAAGTTTCGATTATGTGAATTACCTCAAAATGCTATTGGCTATTTCTTTTTTGATTGCGATATGAGAAATAAAAATGGTATAATCCTTATGGGTAAAATGATAAATATATCAGATACTACTTATATTGGAAAAGAATATTCCTTTGAACAAATTCAAAGTGTTTTTAAAGAAGAAAAGAACTTGCTTTCAACTATGCAAAGACTTGGAAAGAAGAGAGCTATTTTACTAAAAAATCGTCATTGGCATTTGATTGGTGATTTTGATAGTGTGATTGAGGCTTAAAACATGAATTTTCAGAAAAATAGAGATAATAAATAAGAATTTTATTTATTATCTCTATTCTTTTTATATGACATACATCAATACACATAGCATGTGTAATAAATTACCTAAAAACACACATATGTGAAATACAGAATGCACATATTTATGTTTTTTTCCAACTCCATATAAAATAGCTCCTATTGTATAAATAACTCCTCCTAATAGCAATAGTATAAATCCAGGCATGCCTAAAAGTGCAGGTAAAATATTAATTTTTACAACAATACACCATCCCATTGCTAAATAACAAATCATAGAAAATAATTTATATTTTTTTAAATCTACCGAATTTAATGCAATTCCTAAAGCTGCAAATCCCCATATAACACCAAAGATTGTCCAACCTAAAGCTGGAGAATATTCTCTTAATGTGCACAATGCAAATGGCGTGTATGAACCAGCAATTAATACAAATATAGCACAATGGTCAAGGATTTGAAAAACTTTTTTAGATTTTAATTTTGAACTTAATCCATGATAGATACTTGACATAGTATATAAAAATATCATAGAAACACCAAAGATGATACCACTTATAATTCCATATGGATTATGTCTGATAGCACCAAAAATGCTACTTAATACAATTGTTACAATTCCTGCTACTCCTCCAACTATATGTGAAACCATATTAAAGATTTCTTCTCCTTTGGTGTAAGTAGGTAATATTCTATCTGATAATTTCGTTCTTTTCATAACTTGTCTCCTTTTCTTTAGAAATATCATCTAGTATTCAATACTAGATGATATTATAATACAGATTTTGGAATCTGTCTATACATTTTTTGAAAATATTTTTATTGCTCTTTTACTTTTTCTGCAAAAGTATTGTTTACAACTTTATCATATGGTGCTTTTGTATCTAATTCGCCAGCTTCTGACATAATTTCTTGTAGTTTATCAAAAGATTCTTCTTTTAATACTGGATCTTCTTTCCAAGCATCTATATCTTTATACTTTTGAACAGAATTTTCTAATGACTCTATTGTTGTATCTGGGAAGAAATCTTGTATTGCTTCAGCAACTTCTCTAGCTGTGTGATTTTTTACCCATTGTTCACCTTTGTATACTGCTCTTGTAAATCCTTCAATGATATCTGCATTTTCTTCTATATAACTCTTGCTAGCGCAATAAGCTGTATAAGGTACTTCTCCTGCTGCTTCTCCGACCGATGCTACTATATAACCTTTTCCTGCATCTTGTGTCATAGATGCGGTTGGCTCAAATAGTGTAACATACTCAGCTTCACCACCAGCAAAAGCACCAGCCATTAAGTCAAATTGAATACTATCATCCAATACTAAATCCTTTTGTGGATCGATTCCATTTTGTTTTAATACATATTCTAATGTCATGTATGGAACGCCACCTTTTCTTCCAGGGATAACTGTTTTGCCAACTAAATCTTTCCATGAGAAATTATCTGTTGGATTTTTGCTTACTAAGAATGAACCATCTTTTTGCGTTAATTGAGCAAATACTTCAACATAGTCCTCTCTTCCCTCATTATAGACATAGATTGCAGCTTCTGGACCACATAAACCTATATCACTTTGACCTGCTAATATTGCAGTCATAACCTTATCAGCGCCTTGACCTGTTGTAATTTCTAATTCAAGGCCTTCTTCTTCAAAAAATCCATTAGAAATGGCAACATATTGAGGTGCATAAAAAACGGATCTTGTAACCTCATTTAATTGAATTGTTTGTAAGTCTGCAGTTTCATTATTATTGTTGTTATTTAAATTATATACAACCAAAACTGCAGCACCAACAACAACGATTATGCATAATAAACTTATTACTATTTTTTTCATTTTTCCTCCTATTTCACTATCTTTTTTTCTAATAAAACAATGCTTTCGTACATTAAAGCAGCAACTATTGCAAGTATAATAACACTTGTCATTACTAAATCTAATTGAAATACCTGACCACCATATACAATTAAATATCCTAGACCTCCTTTAGAAACAAGGAATTCTCCAGAAATAACACCAACTAATGAAAGCCCTATATTTACTTTTAAAGAATTAAAAAAAGTAGCTATATTTGAAGGTATTACAATTTTGGTAAGAATTTGTACTTTACTTGCATTAAAAGTTTTTGCCATCTTAATTTTTTCTCTATCTGTGTGTAAAAATCCGTTTAAAATTTCTAAAACGGAAACGATTAATGAAATTGCTAGTGCCATAACAATAATTGCAGGCATACCAGCTCCTACCCATATAATAATTACAGGACCTAATGCAACTTTAGGAAGGCTATTTAATATTACTAAAAATGGTTCAGCAACTTTTGAAATAAAAGGCGACCACCATAATATAATAGCAATAATAGACCCTAAGGTAGTTCCTAATAAAAAACCGATAATTGTTTCTGTACAGGTTATCTTTAAGTGTTCTAACAAATTATTGGAAGATAAATTAAAAAAAGTGTCTAAAATTCTGGAAGGTTGGCTAGTAATAAAACTATCAATTTTTCCTGCTCGTGCCAGTAATTCCCATGCTGCAATAAAAGCAATTAATATAAATATTTGTGTTCCTAAAATTTCAAATTTTCTTATTTTAACTTTTTTTAGATACTTTTTTCTATCTTCTGAAAGTATTTCATTTTTCTTTTTCTTCATGTTCTTCCAGCTCCTTCCACATTAAATTAAAATATTGACTGAATTTTGGCTTTTCTCTACAATTTAAAGGTGTTCGATTTTCCATTTCAAAGTCAATTTCATGTATGTTTTTAACAATTGCTGGTCTTTTGGATAATACAACAATTCTATCCGACATACTAATAGCTTCTGAAATATCATGCGTTACCATGATTGCAGTAATATTTTCATTTTTTAAAATTTTATAGATGTCTTCTGTTACCATTAATCTTGTTTGATAATCTAATGCTGAAAAAGCTTCATCTAATAATAAAATGTTAGGTCTTATTGCAAGAGTTCTTATTAATGCTACTCTTTGCCTCATTCCTCCTGACAATTGCATTGGATATTTATCTTTAAATTCATATAATCCATATTTTTTTAGTAATTCGATTACATATGCTTTATTTTCTTGTGTATTGTTTTTTTGTATTTCTAAACCTAGTAAAACATTGTTATAAATCGTTCTCCATTCTAATAAATTGTCTTTTTGTAACATATAGCCTATTTTTCCATCTATGTAGATTTCTCCAGATGTTTTATTTTCTAGGCCTGCTATAATAGATAATAATGTGGATTTTCCACAACCACTTGGTCCGATGATACTTACATATTCACCATCTTTTACTTCAAAACTTATATTTTTTAGTGCTTCAATTTCTCCGTTTTTTGCTTGATAGGTTTTACAGATATCTTTTACTTTTAGTACATTTTTCATGAATATCCCTCCAATGTTCATTATCATATTATATTTTATGTTTGCATTCTATTTTTGTTATCTATTTTTTGATAATTATGTAACTTGGAGAAAATGTATTCTATATGACAGGTAAAAAAAGAACTCAAAACAATAATTAGTTTTGAATTCTTTAGATTATTAATTTTTAGCTATCATTTTACATACTAAATTACTAATTTCTGTAGGATTTTCTATTGGTAATCCTTCAATTAATCTTGCTTGTGCATAAAGTATTTTGGTATATTCTTTTAATTCCTCTTTATTATTTTTATATAGATCTTTTAATTTTTCAACAATGGGATGGTTTTCATTAATTTCCAAAATAGTTTGTGCTTTAACTTTTTCCTCATTTGGCATAGCATTAATAACTTTTTCCATTTTTATAGAAAGCGCACCTTCACTTGTTAAACAAACAGGATGATTTTTTAATTTATGTGTATATCTAATGGCATCTACTTCCCCACTGATGGCTTCTTTCATAAGATCAAACATGTCTTTACTTTTTTCATTTACTTTTTTTAGTTCTTCTTTTTCTTCAGAAGTTTCTAAATCAATATTATCTGCACATACATTTGCGAATTTCTTTCCCTCATACTCTTGAAGTACTTGTATTACGAACTCATCTACACTAGCAGATAAGTATAACATTTCATATCCTTTATCTTTAACAGCATCTACTTGAGGTAATAAATCAATTTTATCAATAGATTCCCCACAAGCATAATAAATGGTATTTTGATTTTCTTTCATTCGAGAAACATATTCACCTAAAGTAACTAATTTTTTCTCAGTAGATGAATAGAACATTAATAAATCTTTTAGTTTGTCCTTATCCATTCCATAATTATTATAAGTTCCATATTTTAATTGTGTACCAAATGTATTGAAAAACTTCTCATAGGTTTCTCTATCATTTTTTAACATATTTTGTAATTCACTTTTAATTTTGTTTTCGATATTTTTAGCAATGACTTTTAATTGTCTATCATGTTGTAACATTTCTCTTGAAATATTTAATGATAAATCTGGACTATCTACTAATCCTTTTATAAATCCAAAATAATCTGGTAATAGATCACTACACTTATTCATAATAAGGACACCATTAGAATACAATTGTAAGCCCTTCTCGTAATCCTGAGCATAATAATCATATGGTAGATGAGATGGTATATATAATAAAGCATTATAACTAAATTGTCCTTCTACTGATGAATGGATTACTTTTAATGGTGGAAGAAAATCATTAAATTTTTCTGTATAGAAACTATTATATTCTTCTTTTTTAACTTTACTTTTTTCTCTTTTCCAAATAGGAATCATACTATTAATCGTTTCTGTTTCTACAACATCTTCATATTCATTTTCTGTTCCCTCTTTTTTCTGTTTATGTGTTACATCCATTTTGATAGGATAACGAATATAGTCTGAATACTTTTTAATCAATTCTTGAATTTCATAATCTTCTAAATATTCACTATATTTTTCTTCTTCACTATCTTCTTTTATGTGAAGCGTAATCGTTGTTCCGACATCTTTTTTATCACAAGGTTCAACTGTATATCCCTCTGCTCCACTAGATTCCCATTTATATGCTTGCTCACTATCTATGGATTTACTTTCTACTGTGACTTTATCACTTACCATAAAAGCAGAATAGAATCCAACACCAAATTGACCAATAATATCTATATCCTCTTTTTTCTCGTTTGCTTCTTTAAAAGCTAATGAACCACTTTTTGCAATTGTACCTAAGTTTGTTTCCAATTCTTTTTCTGTCATTCCACATCCATTATCTTTTATGATGATTTCACGATTTTCTTTATCAATTTCTATTTTAATTTCTAATTTAGAAAGGTCTACAGAAATATTTTTATCTGTTAATGAACGATAATGCAGTTTATCTAATGCATCACTTGCATTTGAAATCAATTCTCTTAAAAATATTTCTTTATTTGTATAAATTGAATGAATCATTAAGTCTAGTAATCTTTTAGACTCTGCTTTAAATTGTTTTGTTCCCATAAAAAACACACTCCTTTAACATTTGACATTGCTAATTATATATCTTATTTTTAGCAAAGTCAATAAAAGAGTGCTAATTTCACAAAAATTTCACATAAGGTCTGTCCCTTGCGCGAACTTTAGGGACGTTCCTTTTTGTTCGCGCAAAGGACTGTCCCCAAAGTTCGCGATAAGGTCCGTCCTCAAAGTTAAATTTTTATAAACCCATAATAAGGGTTGCAATTTGGAAAAATATTAAAATTGAAAGAATATCTACTATGGTAGATATAAGTGGTGCAGCCATAATGGCTGGATCTAATTTTAATTTTTTAGCAAGTAGTGGTAATAAACACCCAATTGATTTTGCCATAATAATGGTTACAGTTATACTTAATCCGATTGTAACTGCAAGTTGCAAACTATCATATTGTATGAATATTCTTAAACCATTTACAAGAGCTAGAATGACACCTACGATAACAGCTACTCGAATTTCTTTCCATAAAATTTTAAATACATCTTTTAATTCTAATTCATCAGTTGCAAGACCACGAATAATAAGTGTAGAGCTTTGTGAACCACAATTTCCTCCTGTTCCCATTATCATAGGAATAAATGCTACTAGAACAGGTACTGCTGCAAAGGCATTTTCATAATTGGTTATAATGGCTCCTGTGATTGCTGATGAAAGCATTAACACTAATAACCAAACAATTCTACTTTTTGCATGTTTGAATACAGATGTCTCGAAATAACCATCCTCCGTTGGAGATATTGCTGCCATTTTGTTAAAATCTTCATCTACCTCTTCTTGTAATACATCCATAGCATCATCTACGGTTATGATACCAACTAATCTATTTTCATTATCTACTACTGGTAATGCATATAAATCATATTTATCAAAGGCTTTTGCTACCTCTTCTTGATCCTCTAGAGTATTTACAGATATGATATTGGTTTCCATTAAATCATGGATCAAACTATCTTCTTTAGCTAATAATATATCTTTAATATCGATAATTCCTTTTAATATTCTATCTTTATCTAATACATAACATGTATAAATGGTTTCTGAGTCTGTACCAATTTTGCGAATTCTATCCAAAGCTTGTTCTATTGTCATATTTTCTCTTAGGTCTATAAATTCTGTTGTCATGACACTTCCAGCACTGTCATCTGGATATTTTAATAATTCATTTATGATTTTTCTATCATTGCGATTGACTGTTCTTAAAATTCTTGTTACAACATTGGAAGGCATCTCTTCTATCAAGTCTACCGTGTCGTCCATAAATAATTCATCTAGCACACTTTTCAATTCGGAATCTGTTAAATTTTGAATTAATTTCTCTCTCATATCTGTTTCCATATAGGAGAAAGTCATTCCGGCTTTTTCTTTTGATAATAGCCTAAATACAATTACAGCTTCTTCTTTGTTCAAATCATCTAAAATTGCTGATATGTCCGCACTTTTCATTTCTTTTAATAGTGCTTTCAATTCTGTATATTTCTTTTCTTTGATAAATTCTTCTATTTTTTCTTCTATATTCTCTTCTAATTCCATGAAATCACCTCCATCTATTAAAGTCCCATAATAGATGTTGCAACTTGGAAGTATACTAATATTGAACAAACATCTACTAATGTAGTAATTAATGGTGATGCCATAATGGCTGGATCTAGTTTTAATTTTTTAGCAGTCATTGGTAATAAGCAACCTAAAATTTTTGCAATAGTCGTAGTTACCATTAAGGTGATGCCTAATACAATTGCCAGTTGCATATCATCGTACTGAATCATAATTCTTATTCCATTGACAATTGCTAAAACGATACCTACTACTATAGATACTCTTATTTCTTTCCAAAGTACTTTGAATATATCTTTTAATTCTATTTCATCTGTCGCAAGACCACGAATAATAAGTGTAGAGCTTTGTGAGCCACAATTTCCTCCTGTTCCCATTATCATTGGTATAAATGATACTAATAGTGGTACTGCTGCAAAAGCATTTTCATATTGTGTAATAATATTTCCTGTGATAGCGGCTGATAACATCAAAACTAATAACCATACAATTCTATTTTTAGCATGTTTAAATACAGAGGTTTCAAAATAGCCATCTTCTGTTGGTGAAATTGCTGCCATTTTTTCGAAGTCTTCTGCTACCTCTTCTTGTAATACATTAATAGCATCATCTACGGTTATGATACCAACTAATCTATTTTCATGATCTACAACAGGTAATGCAAAGTAATCATATTTATCAAACATTTTTGCTACTTCTTCTTGATCTTCTAAAGTATTAACTGAAATAATGTTTGTTTCCATCAATGTTCCTATTGTGGTTTCTTTTTTACTTAGTAAGATATCTTTTATATTGATGATTCCTTTTAAAATTCTTTCTTCATTTAAAACATAACAAGTATATATGGTTTCTGAATCTGTTCCAATTTTTCTTATTCTTTTTAAAGCTTCTTCAACTGTCATATTTTCTTTTAAGTCAATAAATTCTGTTGTCATAATGCTTCCAGCGCTATCATCTGGATATTTTAACAACTCATTTACAATTTTTCTATCTTCTTTTGGTATTGCTTTTAGAATTTTTGGAACAACATTTGATGGCATTTCTTCTATTAAATCTACTGTGTCGTCCATAAATAATTCATCAAGGACATTTTTTAATTCTCTATCTGTAAATGCGTGAATCAGTTTTTCTCTCATGTCTGATTCCATATGCGAGAATGTAATTCCTGCTTTTTCTTTGTCCAATAATCGAAATACAATAATTACACTTTCTACATCATCAAGTTCGTCTAAGATTTCAGATATATCTGCACTATTCATGTCTTTTAACTTATTTTTTAGTTCTGTAAATCTTTTATTTTCAACTAAATATTTTATCTCTTCTAATTCCATTTCTTTTCCCCCTATTTATTTTAGAAATGGATAAGAATATTTTAATACAACAAAAAAACGAATGAAGCTCCTACTTCATTTCCCTTTTTGTAAATATTCTTATACATTTTCAGTTTCGACTTTTCGTACGGATCTTCACTCATTTTTTCTCACCTCTCTTTTTCAATATATTTATGATAACATAATTTTGGAAAAAAATAAAGCATTTTGCGTAAAAAAATTGAGATTTCTCCCAATTTTTCTAGCATGATGCCTCTAAATATTTTTTTAAATCCTCTAGTCTTTCTGTCATTTCTGTAACCCCTTGTTGGTATAATGCCTTTAATTTTTCTTTATTTTTTTCCAATCTTGAAACTTCAATAGGTTTTTGTGGTCTGATGACAAAAGCCTTTCCTTCAGCTTCTAATTTATTAATTTCTTCAACAGTTTCATTATATTTTTGAGGTTTGTTACATATCGTTTTTACTAACTCAGGATATTTTTTATATCGTAAGTTGTATACTTTTTTCATATTATTGGTTAGTTCTTGTTTTCGATATTCTTTATCTCTTGTTAAAACAATTACAATTTTTTCATATCCTTGTTGTTTTGCCCATTCAATAGGAATATTACATTCAATGGCACCATCTAGATATGGTTTATCATCTATTTCCACAATATTTGAAACAATTGGCATGCTAGATGATGCTTGTAAAATCTTATAAGTATCACCTTTATTTTTTTCAAAAAATTCTGTTTTCCCTGTTAAACAATTAGTAGCACCTATATAAAATTTTTGTTTAGATTCCTGATAAGTTTTTTCATCAAATGGAACTTGATATTTCGAAATTTCTCCAAATAAATAGTCAAATCCTACTAAACCTTTGTTATTTTTGATAGCTCTTACACCAATATATTTAGGATCATTACAATATTCTATATTGATATTGGCTGTTCTTCCTCTTTGTTTAGAGATATAATTGGAACCAGTCAAGGCGCCAGCAGATACACCTACTGTACATTCTATTTCTATGTTGTTATCCATTAACACATCTAGTACTCCAGAAGTATAGAGGCTCCTCATGGCTCCACCCTCTAAGACTAATATTGCTTTCTTCATCTTTGTTCTCCTTTACAATTATCATTTGGTCATATTTGATATTAAATCTTTTTTCCTACATAATAGTTTTTCTTTCCTCTTTTTATGATGATATATGTATCATCAATAAACCTATCTTTAGATACACTTAAATCTATATCTGTTATTTTTTCTCCATTGATAGATATAGCACCACTTGATAGGAATTCTCTTGCTTCTCTTTTGCTTGTTGCAGCTCCAACAGTAACAAGCATATCTAGTATAGATATATCACTTTGAACATCTTTCATATCTTGCTCATCAAATAAATCGGTGATATCTTGTTTATTTAAATCTTTAAATTCATTATGAAATAAACTTGCTGCTAATTTTTCTGCTCTTTCATATTCTTCTTTTCCATGTAAGAATGTGATAATTTCTCTTGCTAAAGCTTTGTGTGCTTCTCTTAATTCTGGGTGTTCATTATTCTTTTTTTCATATTCTTCGATTTCTTCTTTTGATAAAAATGTATAAATTTTTAGGTAATTAATTACCATTGAATCTTCTACATTGACAAAGAATTGATATAATTTATAACTTGAAGTTTTATGTTTATCTAGCCATAAAGCATTACCTTCACTTTTACCAAATTTCTTTCCTTGTGAGTCTGTAACCAGTGGCATTGTAAATCCATATACTTCATCACCAGTTGATTTTCTAATTAAGTCAATTCCTGCTGTGATATTTCCCCATTGATCTGAACCTGCACATTGTAAATCTACATGTTTGTGTTCATGTAAGTATTTAAAGTCTAGTGCTTGCAATATCATGTATGAAAATTCTGTATAAGTAATTCCTGTATCTAGTCTTCTTCTGATAATGTCTTTGTCTAGCATGTAGTTGACATTAAAATATTTTCCATAATCTCTTAAGAAATCGATAACATTGATATCATCATACCAGTCTTTATTATTAACAACTTCAAATCCAAATATATCTTCTACCTGTTTTTTTAAGCAATCAAAGTTGTGTTTTACTTGTTCTTTACTAATCATGGCTCTTTCTGTTGTTGGTCTAGGATCTCCTATTAAGCCTGTGCCTCCACCTACTAATAGTAGTGGATGATGTCCTGCATCTTTTAATCTTTTTGATATTAAAAAGCTTGATAAATGTCCTACATGTAAACTGTCTGCTGTTGGGTCTGTTCCTATATAGAAACTTAATCCTCCTTTATTTAATTTTTCTTCTAATTCTGGACTTGATATATCTTTTATAAGTCCTCTCCATTTTAAGTCTTCTACTAGTGTCATTTTTTTACCTCCTTGATTTTATTTTTGTTCTAAGCTTGTCCTTTTATAAGCATATATTCAAAAAGAGCCAAATAATCCTATTAAAGGACGATTTGACTCGTGGTACCACCTTTATTTACACAAATTTTTTTTAAATTTGTGCCTTATTTTTAGCTGTTCGTTGCTATCGTTAATTACTGTAAGAATTGTATTTCGTATATTTATATACTGATAGTTCTCACCGTCCACTATCTCTCTTTTATTTGTAACTATAAAATACTACTGTGTTTCTTTTTAAATCGTAATTAAATGAATATGTGCTTATTATACTATATTTGTTTTTGCTTTGCAAGTGGTTTATGTATTTTTTATACTTTTGCTAGTGATCATATAAAAACGGACGAAAAGTAAAAATTACCTCTCGTCCGTTTAATTAGTATATATTAGTTACTATTGCAAAAAGCTATTTACTTTTTGCTTTTTCCTTTTTTGCCAGTTTCTGTTTCAATAATAGAAATTTTTGGCTGCAAAATCTCTGTAACCGTATCAAACCGTTTATCAAAAATGGTTGTTAGTCCTTGTTCAACAAAGAAATCTAGAGGCATTTCCGGTCCAAAACACAGTCCAATACGAGCTCTAGCGCTGCTAGAACTAGATCTCGAAATATCGACATCAGAATCCACTGCAAAGATAATAGGATCCAAAAGACAATATATCATAGATTCAAGTTCTGCAGTCTTTAGCTCTGCTTCATGCAATCTAACTTGCAAACTTGCAACTTGAGATTGCAAGTTGCTTACCATTCTTTCCACCCAGTTGATCCGACGATGACAATCTTCAATGGATTGCTTAAGCATCTGAAAATTTGCATCCATTGTTTGTTTCATCTCACGAATATTTTCGCTATTTGAACTTGCAATTTTATACAAGTTTCTCTGCGTAGGAATTAACAATCCCAAGGTAGTACTCAAAGAGAGTAACTTACTTGAAAAATATTTAGGAGAAACTTGTTCACTACTTACTTCGAGCCAAGCATCGTAGAAAGAAAGCGGAGCTAAAATGTAAATAGTTTGTGGATTAATACAATTCGTTTCAACACCTTCTTTTATCGTATCGCAAAATTCACCAAATGCTCTTCTAATTGTATACGAATAGGCTGCTTCATAGTAATATGAATACTTGATGTCGCGAGAATCAACACCAATGTACATGTTAAATATTTTATCAATGTCAACATAATTTATGGGTATGATTACAAATGATAAAATATCCGCTAATCGCTTCAATTGTTCCACACCAACAATTGGATATCTCAAAAGATTACCAAAAATAGTGTTATACGGCATTGGATCACCAAAGCAAGAAGAATTTATGAATTCTTCTGGAATGCAACCAGAGCTCTTAAACAATTCAACAAGAGTAGCTTTTTCTTTCTCATAAAGTAGTGTTCCGAATTCCTCATATTTACCTCTCGGGCAGATGTGAATATCGAATGCTTTATTCAAATGCTTAATAGCACTCCGATATTCTCTTATCGTACTAATATAGCTTTCGCTTAAAGCAACCTCCTCCTCAGTTAATTCTTGTACTGACAAAAAATTGGTTAATACAGGCATAATTTTCTCCTTTCTGATGTCTAAGTTTTTGTGTCTTTTATTATGCAATATAACCTTTTTGTGTAAGTTAAATTATTAACAAACACCAAAAACATTAAATGCGTGTATATTATATCAGTTTTTAAGCGAAAAGTCAATTATACTGCGAAATGGTAATAAATAGTTAGCTTTCTACTTTTAATTCTTTTTTTATTTTCTGATATTCTTTTTGACTTAAATTTGTATATTGTAATATTTTTGCCTCGTCTTCATTGTTTAATAACATGTTTTTTATAAAGTTTTTTAAAGTTTGATGCTTTCCAGTTTTTATTAATTTTTGTTCATTTTTTTCATTATTTCTTCTTACTCGTTATACCCATTCATCCATATCGTTTTCCTCCTTATTTTCTATTATATTTAATATTTCTTCTCTTTCATCTGGATGTAATACATCTGATAAAATATATAATGTTATTTCTTTTATCCATTTTTGTTGTTTTTTAGAATTTAAGATTCTAATTTTTTGGAATTCAAATAAGTTGAATTTAAAATAAATTATGTAATACAAAGTTGTTATGAATTTAACATAATTATGTTATCATATAATTGATTATTTTTCAATAATTTTATAAAAATTTTTCAATCAAAAAGACGAATCATTTCGTAAAAATTTTACAAAAGATTCGTCTTTCATTGTTATATTAAAAAATCATAAAATAATTCTTTTTCTAAAATATTATCTATGATTTTTAACATCTGTAAAAACCTCCTCAATATCTTATTCCCATTCTTATTTTTAGTTACAATATTTATGATACTCTTCCAATACTCTATTTTGTAAATCTTCTATCATTTCATTATCATTTAAATCCAAATTTGGATAAACTGGTTCTAGTACTCTAGCATGAATGCATTTTTTCCTTTTATATAATGCAAAGATTCCTTCTGGCTCTTTAAACTCATATAAAATCGGTACAATTGGGCACTTAGCATCTACTGCCATTTTAAAAGCACCTTTTTTAAATGGTCTTATTTTCTCATAATAAGGCCATAATGCTGCTTCAGGATACATATGAACTGTTTTTCCATCTAATAATGCTTTTTTGATTTCTTCAAAAAACTTTTCCTTTTGTGTTACTTTTTTTGGTATAGGTATAGCATATAATATTCTAATTAAATGTCTAATAAATGGTATTTTAAAATTGGTTGCAAGTGTTGGAAAATAAGTTCTTTCTGGAAAGTTTATTAATCCATTCATTGTACAATCCATTGGATGAATATGATTAGAGATGGTAACTTTTCCACCAGATACTTTTCTTAAATTATCAACATCTTGCACATCAAACCCAAATAATACAATATTGATTATCCATAAAATTGGTGTTGCTATAATTGCTAATAAATCAGAAAAAGCATTAAATATTCTATTATCAATAATATACTTATAATCATCTTTGATTTCAAAATTTAAAGGTTCCCACATATGAAATACTTGTTCATCACCTTTTAAATTAAGATCATCATAATTCACTTCTTCTATTTCTTTCATTTATCTCTTCCTTAAACATTTTTTCTATTTTTTCCATACTTTTTTCTATTCTGTAATTTTCTGCATTTTTAGCATATTCTAATTCCATTCTTTTTCTTTCATCAGTATTTTCTAGCCAATAATCCATTTTTTCTGCTAATTCTTTACTATTTCCTGCTTCAAATGTGCTTCTTTCATCAAGTGCAAATTGACTAGTTGCTGATTTATCACTTTTCGCAATAATTGGTACAAGTCCTGTTGCAATTGCTTCTATACAAGAAATTGCTTCTATCTCTGCATCTGAAGTATGGACATATAAATCTGTGTATGCCAATATATTTTGTAATTTTTCTTTTTCGCAAAATTCAAATATTGGTTGATTTTTTAATTGCTCGCCTAATCTTTGATAGGTTCTTTTTTTAGGTCCTTTTCCTGCAAAAATGATTTGTATTTTATCTGCATATTTACTTTGTTTTACAGTATCTATTAAAACATCTTGTCTTTTTTCTCCTGATAGTCTTCCAACCATCGTGATAATAATTTTATCTTTCAAATTTTCTGGTTTATCTGTTTTTCTATATTTCCAATCATCTTCTATACCATTTGAAATGACATGTAATTTTGCTGTATATCCATGTTCTTTTAATTCATTTGCTATAAAATTACTTGGACAGTGAATATGATGGAATTCATTAAAAAAACAATCTCTAAAAACTGTATATATTTTATCATTTACTCTTTCAATTTTCCCAAGCCCAATAGAATAAGTTATATTCTCTGGTTGAACATGAAAAGCAGCAGTCATAGGTTTGTTCATTTCTTTTGCAATTTTCATCCCTTTGATAGAAAGAAAAAATGGCATATAAAAATGTACCACTTCTGCCCAATTGATCGCTTCTTTTAATTTTTCTTCATCTGCTTTTGCAAATTCCATCCCTTGAGATGTTACTATCCAGTTTACTACTGGTATTAAATGAATTTTATCTACGGCATATTTTCCGTTTTCTTCTTTTCCTGTACTAATTACGCGTACATCATTTCCTCTTTTTCTTAAATTTTCAACAAATCGCCTTGCCGATATGGTGGTACCATTATTTGCTCCATCATATTGATCTATTACTATTAATATTTTCATTTTTACCTCTTTATTACTTTTTTCTATTTAAATAATTACGCATGATATATTATACCATTAATTTTTTATTTTGTAAATTTTTATCGAAAAAAGTAGAATACATAATACTGTACTCTACTCTTAAATTTCTATTTTAATTCATTTAAAGCTTTTTCTGTAATTTTTTCTTTATCAAATATTCTAACCAAAGCTAAAATAGCAAAAGTAATTAATAAAGTAATTCCATATATGACAATACTAATTTTCCAATTTCCTTCTGAAAAATATTGTCCTACTATTGTAGAAGAAATAATGGATGGAAATCTGCAAAAAGTTGCAATACATATAAATCTCCATGGTTTTACTGGTAGTAATCCCCCTACATAAACAAGAAAATCTTTTGGTGGACCTATTATCGCAAAACAGATAGCAAAAATAAATTCTAAATTTTTTGGATTTTGAAATATTTTACTTTTCTCAATTCTATCAATTTTTTCTTTTTCAAATACTTGATATACCAATTTTTTACCAAATTTTCTAACTAACCAAAATAGTGCAGTTGTTGTTATAAAAAATGAGAATAATAAAAATATCGTTCCACCCACAGCACCATAGCACATTCCTGCTAATATCTCTAAAGGTTCTCCTGGTAATACCACTAAAAATATTTGTGCAATTTGCAATCCAATTAGTGACAAAAAGCCTAATACACCTGAATTATCTACTCTTTCTTTAAAAGCAATTTGTCCTTCATGTGTAGATAAATTCTTCATTACTGGAAATAAGTAGGCGATTAATCCTACAAATACAGCAATGGCGGCAATTAATACTATTGTTCTTATTAGTTTCATCTTCTTTTTTTCGCTCATCTTATTCCTCTACCTCTAATTTTTCTAAAATTCCATTTGCTATTGCTTTCGCATAAGCTTCTATATTTTCATCTAATAATTTGTTATCTTCTTCATTTGAAATAAATCCTAATTCTATTAAACAACTTGGCATATTTGTATTATTTAAAACATAATAGTTTGTATTTTCACCTTTTATGGAACCATTTTTGATCCCTCTATTACTCTGAATCTCTGTTTTTTCTAATTCTTTTAAAATATTTTCTGCAAGTTCTATATCATCATTGGCTTTTTGACTATTTGTCCAAATTTCTATGCCATTTGCTTGTGCATCTTCACTGCTATTTCTATGTATGGATACAAATACATCTGCTAATTTTTTATTTGCAATTTTGCATCTCTTTCCTAAACTAACAGCTTCATCAGAATCTCTAGTTAGTATTACTTTAATATCTTGTTCTTCTAGATACTGTTTTATAAGTTTTGCAATCTTTAATGTATCTTCTTTTTCGTATCTTTTATCAAGATAGGCTCCTACATCATTCCCACCATGTCCTGCATCAATACATACAACAGTTTGCTTGTTTCTAAGAATAACATTTATTATTATAACACTAATTATAACGAATACAACAAGTATGATTAAAATTTTCACTGTTTTTTTCATTTTTTCTTATACCTTCCTTAAGGAAGAAATACTTATTGAAAACATTTCTTCTATATTATATCAAATATTAGTTCAACTTTAAATAGATCCCCATCTAATTTTAGATGAAATTCTCCATTTTGCAATTCTGTAAGATTTTGTGCTATTGAAATTCCTAAGCCACTACCTTCTGTTGTTCTTGATTTATCACCTCTTACAAATCTTTGCATTAATTCTTCTGCTGATATATTTAATTTATCTTTTGATATATTTTTTACTTCAATTTTTACTTGTTTTGATGAATGCACAGGTTCTTCTTTTTTGTCCCATTTTATAATTTGCCAATTTGTTCCTGCATCCTTTTCTGCATTTGTTGTGCGAATATCTACATATACTCTTGAATTTTCTAAAGCATATTTTGCTATATTGCTAAACAAGTTTTCAATGATTCTATACATATATCGACTATCTGCTTTTATATTGATTTCACTTTCAGAGCTATTTATAATGGTTTCTAATTTTCTCTTTTTAAATTTATCTTCAAATTCTCCTGATGCCTGTTTGATAAGTTCCACAATATTTATTTTTTCTAAATTTAAAGAAATATTGCCTGTTGAAACTTTTGAAGCTTCTACTAAATCTTCTGTTAATTTTTTCAATCTCTGGGATTTATTGTCTAATATTCCTATATATTCTTTTGCCTTTTCATCATCAATTTTGATTTCTTTTAATAAGTCCACATAATTGATAATCGATGTTAAAGGTGTTTTAATATCATGTGATACATTTGTAATTAATTCTGCTTTTAATCTTTCACTTTTGATTCTATCTTGTATCGCATTTTCAAATCCATTTGAAATATCATTAATGTATTTTACCGTGTGTTGAAATGCTGGCATAAATTCAGATACCACAAGTGGATTTTGATTATTTCCTTCATACATTTCTTTTAATTTGTTTTCGATTTGATTGTATTGTTTAACAATTTTTATCACTTTATAAACAGCAAAACAAAATAATGTAAACTCTCCCAATAAAGTTAAAAATGAATCCCTAAATAGGATAAAGATGCTTAATCCAGCAATTATATATAATGCAAAATATATAAAAACTTTGTATGTGATATTTGTTGAATAACTTAATGTCGTTTTTATCTTTTTAAATTGATTAACAATTTTTATGAGAATTTTATCAATAAATAGGGCAATCATACCAAATATAGTTGTTTTTAATAATGTTTTCGCTTTTATTCTTTTAACAAATGTATGTAATGTAATTGCAGAAAGTACATATATTAAGAGATATGCTGTTACAATCAAGCTAATTATCGCATTGGCATCATTGACTTCCATAAGTCCAATAAATGGAATACAACCTATACATATTGCGACAAAAACAATAATTTCTAATGGTATTTTGTCAAAATCATTTAAAGAAATTCCGTTATTTCCTTTTTTATGTCCTATTGATATGATTAAATAGATTAATATTAAGACAATACCTATAGAACTGATTGGCAATATGACATATACAGAATTATCTAAAAATGAAAATTGGTTCATTAAACTTCCTATAACAGCTTCTTGTGAGTGTTCTTCAAATTTTTCAACAAAAGAGCTATATACTTCAAATGAATTTGGATTAGTTGTAAAGTTTTGTGTTAAAGTACTTTCTTGCTCTTCATTAACAGTATAATAAGATAATTCTCCATTAAAATACTCTGCTCCAAAATCTTGTATAACCTCTGAATCAGATTGAATTTTACCATCAATGATGGTTACTTTTTTTGCTTGTTCATTTTGGTTGATAAATGTTTTTATAGCTTCAATGGTATTTGTTTGTGAAGATAATTCAACATTTGTCATGGCTTTATTTTCGTATATTGCTAAATAATACCTTTCTTGTGCATTAAAATAATATCCGTATGAATCACTATTGTCTTGGTAAATGATTTTTATGTCACCATCTGTAATGGTAGGATTTCCATTATAATAAATTAATCTTTTTAAAATATTGTTTGTTGCACTCATATAGGAATAAGTAAAATCTACTGATGCATAATAATCTTCTTCATTAAAACGATTGGTTTCTTTTAATGCCATATAAAATGATGATATGATTAAAATGGCTATCATAATTGGCAATAATATATAACATAAAATTCTTAAACTTCTACTTTCTCTCATACATCCTCCTATTCTAGGATTATAAAGCTTCTACTTTATATCCTACTCCCCATATTACTTTTAAATATTTTGGTTCTTTTGGATTTATTTCAATTTTTTCTCTTATGTGTCTTATATGTACTGCGATTACATTTTCTGCTGCATAACATTCATCATCCCATACATGTGTATAAATTTCTTCAATCGAAAAAACTTTTCCTTTGTTTTCTGTTAAGAATTTTAAAATGTTATATTCTGTTGGTGTTAATTTGATTTCTTTACCATCAACAGATACTTTTTTTAGTTCATCATCTATAATAAGTTCACCATTTTTGATAATATCTTTCTTATTTTCCTCAATTGCTCCGAATTGTGTATATCTTCTAATTAATGCATTTACTCTTGCAATTAATTCAACTGGATTAAAAGGTTTTGTTACATAATCATCTGCTCCTACATTTAATCCATTAATTTTATCAACATCTTCTGATTTTGCAGATAACATGATGACAGGAATTTTTTTATCTTTTCTGATTTCTTCTAATGTTTCTATCCCATCTTTGTTTGGCATCATGATATCTAAAATGACTAAATGTATATCATTTTCTTTTATTTGCTTTAATGCTTCATCTCCATCATAAGCTTTAAAGATTTTGTAATTTTCTCTACCCAAATAAATTTCGATTGCTTTTACGATTTCTTTATCATCATCTACTACTAAAATATTGTACATTCTTATCTCCCCTTTGCTATTTATATTATAACAGATTTTTATTAAGAAAAAATAGAGAATTTATTAAGTTTTTCTTAAAAAATGATATATTCATATTTCGTAGTCAAAGACCCATAGGAAGACCGGGGTATGTTTTTGACAAGAAATATGAATTATATCATTTTTTTGATTAACAAAATATAATGAGAAATGCCTATTCTTCTTGATTGCATTATATATTATCATTTCTAATTGTCTCAATAATATTTTGTTTATTAATTTTACTTAAAGAATATCTCATAATAATGCCAACAATTATCATAATAAATACGATAGAAATGAATATAGGTTTTATTGGGAATATAAACTGAATAGAGCTTGTTGCTTCTGAACCAACACCTATTCTATAAATTAAATATGATAATCCAATTCCTAAAACCGAACCTATAATTAAGGATTTTATTCCATAGAAAATACTCTCTAAATTTATCATCTTATTAAACTCTTTTTTTGTCATACCGATGGATTTTAGCATAGCAAATTCTTTACTTCTTAAATTCATATTAGTTGTGATGGTATTAAAGATATTGGTTACACCAATTAATGTAATTACGGCTATAAATCCATAAAGAAAAATAGAAATTAATAGTACAATTCGATTATTTTCATCCGCTTCTTCTTTATAATTTGTAAGATTTAATTTATATTCTGGATTTTGAATAGCGTCATACTCTTCTTGTATTTTATTACATAATTCATAAGGATCTTCTGAATTGATTTTTACATTACTTGTTCTATAATTTCCAATTTTCTCCATCAATTCATCACTAATAATAAATATTCCTAGTTCTGGATACGACGAATTCAAACCAAAAGGAATTTCTTCTGTAATTTTTGCTATTTCTAATGTAAATGTTTTATCTGTATCTGGAACAGAAAAAGTTATTGTATCATGTACTTTTGCATTTAATGTGTCTATTCTCTTATAAGTATCTTTTTCTCGGTCATACCTAGTGACGAAACCATTATTGACAAGGATTATTTTATCTTTATAATCTTCATAATTTCCACCAATTTTCTTAATAAACTCTTGATATGCATTTTCTCCAACTGAAGTAAGTGTAATCGTTTCATCAACCTCTTCATCTATCCCATTATCAATTCGATATTGTTTATAGTCCTCTGTATATTTTTCATTTATATTAGAATTTAATATGTTTAATCTTTCAATACTGTAATTCTGAATATTATTTTCTTTTACAATCCTTTTATAATAATCATACATTTCTTCATTTTTAGCTTCTTCAGCTGTATATCTGATGTTTAAACTTACATTATAATCTTGTTCTTGATAATAGATACCTGTCATTCCAAACATATATCCAATAAATGTAGATAGTGAAATAAATACCGTAATACTTACCACTAACGAAATAACAGTTGTTCTATATTTTTTCTTATTTCTTTTTAAGTTCTTGTAGGCAATCTCTCCACCAATTCCAAAAAGTTTTTTAATGATTTTTGGAGATTTTATCTTTTTTGATTTTATTTTTATATCTTCATTACTTCTGATAGCATCTATTGGTGATATTTTACTTGCTTTTCTTGCAGAAAAAATACAAGAAAAATAAATTGTTACAAATCCTAAAATGATGCTTAATAGTATAGCTTGTATTGGCATAGAAAATGCAAAATGGATTTCACTTGAAAATATACTTTCCCCTATTAATAATGTGGTTACATTTATCAATATAAATGTTGCTAAAACACCACAAAGGATACCTATTGGAATGCCTATAATTCCTAAAATAAATCCTTCAAATAATACATTTTTCTTTATCTGTTTTTTAGTTGCCCCAATACTTGCTAGCATTCCATATTGTTTCATTTTTTCTGTTATGGAAATAGCAAAACTATTTCTGATAACAAATACGCTTGATAAAATAATAATCGCGATTACGACTCCAGCTAAGCCATACAATACTTGTAATGTTTCATCAGATCTTGTTACTCCAGACCATCTTAATAATTCACTATTTACATGAGCACTTATATAATCATCTGTTTCTCCATTTAAATAAGCTTCTTGATGACTGATTTCTTCTGTTAATTTATAAGTATCTTTAATATTTGTATATTTTACAGAAATATTGGCATTTTCTCTTATTTCATCTAATAAAGTGATCATCGTATATCCTGGAGCACTATAATCTTCTATTTCCATATTAGGTCTTTCTATGATTCCAACTACTGTATATTCTTTTGTAAACATAGTTTCTAAATGTTCTTCCATATAATTTTCATCATCAGCATCTTCTGGATTATTATAAGGATTATTTTGATTTAATTCATAACCATCTGCCATCCTTTTTCCTATAGCTAATGTTATCTTATCTCCAATATTGTATTTTACGCCTCCATCATTTTCTATATGTTCTGAAATGATGATTTCATTGCTGTTTTCTGGCAACCTTCCATCGATTAATTTTAGTCCATAACTGGTTAATGCGGTTTTATCAAATTCTTGTAAATACATATATGGTTTGTAATCATTTTTACTTTCCTTTAGTTCAGCATAGCCTACTCCTTGTGTTATAAAATAACTTTTTACATTGCGATTTTCTGTGATATATTTTTGCTCTTCTTTTGGTACATCAAAAAAGGTTGCATGATAATCTCCATCAGATTCAATGGCATGTTGCACTAATGTTTGTTGAAAACTTGAAAATACTCCTGCAACTGCACAAATAAGAGCAGTTGAAAGTATAATTCCAATGATGGTAACAATTGTTCGTTTTTTGTTTAATTTCAAACTTCTTATTGTGAATTTATTTAAAATAGATTTCATCTTGCACCTCCTATTAGTTTCTTTCATCTTTCATAATTTTTCCGTCATCTATGGTAATAACTCTATCTGCTTCTAATGCAATTTTTTCATCATGTGTAATAACAATAACGGTTTGGTTATATTTTTTATTGGAAAGTCTTAATAGAGAAATAATTTCTTCTGAAGCTTTACTGTCTAAATTACCAGTTGGTTCATCTGCAAGCATAATCGCAGGACTATTAATGATGGCTCTTCCTATAGATACTCTTTGTTGTTGCCCTCCTGATAATTCATTTGGTAAATGTTTTCTTCTATTTTCTAATTTTAGCGTTTTTAGTAATTCTTCTAATCGATCTTGATCTACTTTTTTCCCATCTAAATCACATGGTAATGTAATATTTTCTTCTACATTTAAAATTGGTATTAAATTATAAAATTGATAAATTAATCCTACTTGCCTTCTTCTAAAAATGGCTAAATTTTCATCATCTAAAGAATAGATATCTTTTCCATCAATATATACCTTTCCTGATGTTGGTCTATCAACACCTCCTATTAAATGTAATAATGTTGATTTTCCGCTTCCGCTTGCACCTACAATTGCTACGAACTCTCCTTTTTCTATAGAGAATGATACATTATCTACTGCTTTTACTTCATTTTCACCTTTTCCATAAATCTTTTTTAAATTTTCTACTCTCAAAATTTCCATACTTCTTCCTCCCTTATTGATTCTATCATAATCTTCAAAAGTGACTCTAAAGTGACTAAACGAAAAAAACAGAAAATAAAATTTATTTTCTGTTTTTCTAGTATGTCATTATACATAACTTATCTTTTTCCCTTGAATCAGTTCATGTACATCTTCTAGTTTTAAATATTTTTTCTTTTTATATTTTCTTAAAAGCCCTTCATATTCCAATCTTAGTCCAGGTAATTGTTTAAAATCTTCTGGTTTTATAAGAACTGGTAAATGATTCGCTTCTGAAATTCCTGATGATTTTAACACATGTTTTACGAATTCTGCACAATAGAATTTATTTTTCCTTTTTACCTTTTTATGAATACTAATACAAGCAAGTCCAATAAAATTAAATCTATATTTTCTCTTATTCTCATTAAAATAAGTAATAATCTTTTTTGCCTTGTCATATTGTTCATCTGTAACAAAAAATGAATATACCTCTGTTTTTGTCTTTTTGAATCTTTTAAATGTTCCTTTATTAATTTCTTCATGTACAAAGCTACCCCAAAAAGGATTATATGGATGTAATCTTCCGAAACTATACATTTCTTTTAAATCTGAATCCAATGCTATTGAAACATGTGAAAATTCATCTTTTGTATAATATTTAATGATTGTTGATAATGCTGTACCTGTGTGTGTTAATATGAGATACAATTTTTTCATTTTTCTCACCTAGTCCCCTCTTTTATATTTCTTTCAAATTGTACATATGTTGCTATAAAATAAACTCCATATACTAAGAATAATAATCCTAAAATGATACCTATATTTAAAGCGATATCTCCCAATGTGACTGCAACTAAAAATATTCTTCCTACAAGAAAAACAGCTGGTATGCTTATTAATACTGGAATGAACACTGGTAAAATAAAATAGATAAATAATTGTTTAAATATCATTTTGTTTAATCTAGTTTCATCCACTCCTAATTTTCTTAATAATTGGTATCGATATTTATATTTTTCTGAATCACTTAATTGTTGAATGGCAAGTATCGTAGCTGATGCGATTGCAAATACCAATGATACATAAAATGCTAGAAAAGATATGATGGTATAAAAAGATTTTACTTGTGTTAGTCTTTCTCCTTTGGTTGTAACATTTCCTAATGAAATTTCTAAGTTATATTCGATTTCTTCCCCATCAATGATTTCTGTTTGTGGTATTTCCTCTTTTAAAATAAATTGACATAGTTCATCATAAAATCTTTCATCTGTCTTTTCTTCTGTTTGTACAACAAATTTATATCTAAAATTATAGCTTTCACCTTCTAAATCTATTTCTGTTAATGTATTGGCAACCTCGTCTGGTACGATAATAAGATATATATATCCATTAAAGGATATTGTTTGTGCAAAGTTTTCACCATTGACTTCTTTTATTTTGTATTCTTGTTGATCGATAACGATTGTGTTATTTTCTTTTACATATTTTTCAAAATCTTTTTCTATTGTTCTTAAACATTGTACTATGATTTCATCTTCTTGTAAAGTACTTTCTTCATATCCCAACATTTTCCTTAAATAATTATAATCTGATAGTTTCATAACCTCATCATAATCATACCACTTATTCTCTTCAAATGGAGTACCTTTTAATCCATTTGATATTCCTGTTTCATTTATTTTCAATATTTCATATTCATACATACCTTTGACTTTCGCATTTTTTTCTATATACTCTTTGTATTTAGAAAAATCACCATCTGCTGAACTTATCATAATTTCAAACGGATATCCCATTTCTATTTCATTATTTAACATGGCATTCATAAGCATAGCAATACTGCAACCAATGATAATAAAGGTAAATAACATAGCAAGTGTTCCCATTGTTACACTCATTGTGTTTATTTTGGATGTTAAATTTCGAAATAAAAACATGTTATCCTTTTTATATTTTCTATTTTTATTGTTTAAATATCTTTTTGTAATAAAGCTTGATATGCTAATATAAAATAAATAGATTCCTACAATTGTTAGAAAAATGGCTATTAAAGTAGAATTTCCTTTTACGGAATTACCATCTTTAAAAGTATCTCCTATTATAACTAATGCGGTTATAAATAAAACAATGGATATAAGAAATATAATGGTATTTCCTAATGATTTTTTTAGTAAGTGATTTTCATTCTTTTTTTCTGCATATAAAAGTTCATTAATTTTTGTTTTTTTCAGTTTTCTTCTATTGTTTAATAGTGCTATGAAAAATATCCCCATAAAATATGCAGCCGTTAATCCAACTGCTTTCAAGTTAAAGTCTATTGTAATTTGATAAGGTTGTGCAAAGATATTCATAATGATGATTGTTAAAATTTGATAAAGAATGGTCCCTATTACAATTCCAAAAGCTAATGCCACAATTCCTATCAATATATTTTCTAACATAAAAATATTGGAAATATCTTTTTTCTCAATTCCTAAAATTTGATAAGTAGCAAATTCTTTGCTCCTCTTTTCTAATATAAAACTCATTGTATAATTCACAAGCCATGCAATTACGATAATAATGATGACACTCATTATCATGATACTTGTTTTAAAGTATTTCATGGATTGTGATAATTCTGATATATCTTCTGAAAAGGCTAATGAGTTAAAACTAAAGATAAGTGCTACCGCTATCGTGATAGTGATAAAATAAATAATGTAATCTTTTGCTTGTCTTTTGGCATTTCTTAAAGATAATTTACCTAACATCTCTTGTATCACCTCCAAGAAGTGCTAAAACATCTAGTATTTCGTTATAAAATTCTTTTCTTGTTTTTTCTCCTTTTATAATTTCATTAAATATTTTTCCATCTTTTAAGAATAGTATTCTATTGCAATAGCTTGCTGAAAATGGATCATGAGTTACCATTAATATTGTTGCTTGCATTTTTTGATTCATTTCTTCCATTAAGCTCAATAAATCATTTGCTGATTTTGAGTCTAATGCTCCTGTTGGCTCATCTGCAAGGATGATTTTTGGTTTGTTTACAATTGCCCTTGCACATGCACATCTTTGCTTTTGTCCCCCTGATACTTGATATGGAAATTTATCTAATATGGCATCTATGCCTAATTTTTTGGATATTTCTTTTACTTTTTGGTCAATTTCTTTTGCATCTTTTTTATTGATGGTTAAAGATAATGCAATATTTTCTTCGATCTTTAGTGTGTCTAATAAGTTAAAATCTTGAAAGATAAATCCTAGATTTTCTCTTCTAAATTTTGCAATATTTTCTTCTTTTATTTCCGTGATATCTTGGTTTTCTAAAAATATGTGTCCAGCACTTACATTATCGATTGTAGAAATACAATTTAGTAAGGTTGTTTTTCCACTACCACTTGCTCCCATGATACCGATGAATTCACCATTTTGTACGACAAAACTGATATCATCAATGGCTTTTGTAATATTGTCTTTATTCCCATAGTATTTTTCAATATGTTCTACTTTTAACATTTCACTCAAATTTACCACTCCTATCTTTTATTTTATAAGTTTATTATATTACCTTTTTTGTGAGCTTTGTATCAATCTGGCTTACATCTCTCTTACAGTTTTGTAAGTTTCATTTGATGGTAATATTAATTTGATTGTGGTAAATTCGTTTAATTTTGATTCTATTTGTATTTGTGCCCCTATTTTTTCTGATAAATTTTTACATAAGTAAAGCCCTATTCCTGTAGATTTTTTCCCAAGTATTCTACCATTACTTCCTGTAAATCCTTTTTCAAATACTCTAGAAATTTCACTTTCTTTTATGCCTATTCCGTTATCTTCAATGTACAAACATACATTATTCTCACTTTTCTGAGAATATATTTTTATTTTAGGATTTTCTTTTCTATATTTAATAGAATTTATAATAATTTGATTTAGAATAAATTCTATCCATTTGGCATCTGTATATGCTTCTCCTAAATTTTCACTAATATCTATATTTACTTCATTTTGAATCAATAAATTTTTATTTTTGCTGATGACATTTCCTACAATTGGTGATAAATCTGTTTTTTGAATGATATAATCATTTTCGACATTATCTAGTCTTGCATAAAATAATACTTGTTCTACATAATTATTGATTTCTTGCATGTATGTATTTAACTTTCTTGTGATTTCTGTTTTATGATTTTCATATAGTAACATGCTTGATGTAATAGGTGTTTTGATTTCATGTACCCAGCTTTCTATATATTCCTTATATTCTTTTTGATTTCTTTTAACTTTAGATACTTCCTCTATCATGGATTTGTTAGCTTTTTTCATGATATTATAAACTTCTATATCTTCCAGTTTATAAGGCTTTGTCATTACTTCTGTTATTAAATATTTTTGTTCTAAATTATCTATCAGTTGATTTAATTCTTTGAATTGTTTTTTCTTTTTATAAAAATCAAATAAAAATATTCCTATAAGGAGAATTGTTGATGTTGCAAGTACAATGAAAATTTCTAATGAATGATTTCCTATTAGTTTTAGAAATCCAAACAATGCTATGCAATAGATAACATATATAAAAATATAATTGATTCTTTGCAATACATATTTGCTAAACTTCATACTTTATATCCCTGTCCCCTTCTAGTTTCTATTAAGTTTTCAATTCCTATCTGAGCAAGCTTTTCTCTAATTCTAGTTATGTTTACACTTAGTGTATTATCATCTATAAACATTTGATTGTTCCACATATACTCTACTATGTCCAATCTTGGCACTATCTTTCCTGCATTTTTAAAAAGATAATATAAAATTTTAAATTCATTTCTTGTTAACTCTATTTTTTGCTCATTATAAATTAGTGCACCTGTTAAAATTTCAAGAGTTATTCCTTTATATTCTAAAACTTCATTCTCTTCTGGATAAACTCTTTTCATCATTTTATTGATTCTTGCAAGTAGAACTGGAACATTATAAGGTTTTTCTATGTAATCATCTCCCCCTACTGTCAATCCATTCAATTCATCCATTGCACTATTTTTGCTTGTTACAAAAATAATAGGAGTTTTCATTTTCATTCTAATTTTTGTACAGATTTCATATCCACTTTTCCCAGGCAAATTTACATCTAATAAGATAAGATGTGGATTTATTCTAAAGACCTGTTCTACAACATCTTCAAAATCTGTTATTGTTTCTACCTCATATCCTGCATTTTCTAATAAGATTTCTAATTCTTCCCTGACTTCCTTATCATCTTCTATTATCAATATTTTTCGTTTCAACTTTTTTCTTCCTTTCTTTGCTTTACATTTTTATTATAGCATAAACAAAAGGAATTTATCTTACAATTTTGTAATCTTAATAAAATTTTAATTTTTTGAGTTCGCGAACATCAAGGACGTACCTTAACGCGAACTTTGGGGACAGACCTTAAAACGAACTCTGGGGACGGTCCTTTTTGTTCGCGTAAAGGACCGTCCCCAGAGTTCGTTTTTAATTAACTGATTCTTGAACTTGGTCTAGTCCAGTTTTATCAGTTTCTTCAATTTCAACTATATTTAAATTTTCAAATAAATCTTTTATTCTATAATCTTTTTTCTCTACTATTTCACCATGAAAGGTAAATTCGTAGTTTTTATTTTCCTCTAATATATATTGTTTTTCTACTTTTATGACAGTTGGGTCATCTTCTAGAAATTGGTTAATTACATAATAATGAAAATTTCCTGTATGATCAGTTAGTTCTAAATCCTTTATTACATAATAGGTTCGTGTAAAATACACATCTTTTAATTGCTGATTTGCATTTACAGTATTCCCATTTTCCGATGATGCTATCAGAAATAAAAACGCCCCTATTACGATTACCATTGCTAAAATTTTTATAAATGCCCTTGCTAGCTTAATCATATTTATCCCTCCATATATAAGAGTGTTTTTTTCTATATATAGTTTCATTTTTTATAAAATTTTATATTTAAAATTATTTATAGGTAATATAAAATCATTTATTGGATTTAAAATTTATATTGAGAATTTTGCATCAAACTCTTCTTGTGTTCCATGAAATACATTCATATCAATATATGTTTCTTCTCCTTGATATCCATCTAATATTTCTCTATTGGTATATTGCCAAAATGTCCATTCTCTATTATCTGGTAAGTCTGGAGATTTCATAATATCTCTTATCCATATTTCACAATCTTCAAAGTTGTTTGCTATATATAATTCATATGATTCATTCGTAGCATAAAGGATTGGTGATACTTCATAGTTTTCTTTGATTTTATCTATTAAAATTCTTAACTGCTCTTGTGTTTTTTCTTTATCTGGCGTATTTTTCTTGTACTCTCCATAAAATTCAACATCAATGACAGGTGGTAACATATTGTCTATTTTTTCTACATTATTAATAAAGTTTTCCGCTTGTGTTGCTCCCTCGCTGTCATAGCTAAAAAAATGATATGCACCTATTTTTAGATTGGTTTCCTGTGCATTTTTATAGTTTTCTTGGAAGTTTTCATCTACAAAACTGCTTCCTTCAGTTGCTTTTATATATGCAAATTGTATATTTTGCTCAGATAATTTTTTCCAATCGATTGTTCCTTGATATGCTGACACGTCCACTCCTCTTACAGGATATTCTTCTTTAGATGGATTATTAAACTTTATAATTCCAAGAAATCCCCATAATAGTAATGTTAATATAAGTAATACAATCGCTATAATAATAAATAGTTTATTTTTCATGATACATCCTCCTTTTTTATTTTTGGGACGTTCCTTTATGTTAAAATTTAATAAAAAGGGCTGTCCCCAGAGTCCTTTTTAAGGACCGTCCCCAAAGTTCGCGAGATAGTCTACATATTCTTCTAAACACATATTGAGCTCATTCATTTTCTTGGCATGTTCTTGTCCTACAAATCTCCAATGCCAAGGTTCGTATTTTATTTTCGTTATTTTTTCTTTATCTTTTGGATATCGAAGTACAAAGCCATATTTCTCTGCATTTTGTTGTAACCATTCGAATCCCTTTAAATCTTCAAAACTTTCATCAACATAATTAAAATCGACTGCTAGGCCTAAATTATGGTCACTTGCTCCTGGTTTGTTTATGTATTCTAATGTTAGTTTTTCTGCTTCTTCTTGAGTTTTTCCTTGTTTTAAATATTTATTAATGCTATTATTATATAATTCTTTTTGTTTCTTTACACTTCTATATGCAGATTGTATCCATATATTTGTTATTCCATCATTTCTCATATCTTCCATCATTTGATTTAAATATTGGATAGCTCTTGCATCAAATTGTCTTTCTTCATCAATATTTGCTAATTCTATTTCAAAATTTTCCGGTATGATATTTTCATAATTGGCAAGTGTCAGTCTCCAATCATTATTTATGATGAATGGATCTGATTGATTTCCAGTATTTCCACTATTTTCATCATTTTCTCTATCAAGCAAATTCATATTACTATTTCTTGATAAATCATTTCCATTGGATTGACTATCTTCTTCCAAAATTGTATTTTCTTTTGAGGTTCCTTCTGCTGTTGTTTCAGATGTATGATTGCTTGTTGCAATTTTGAATATAATGAATAAAAGCAATAGTATAATAAGTACAGAAAATATTTTCTGTATCAGTTTTCTGATAATTTTTCTTTTCATTCTTGCACTGATTTTTCTATTTGTTTGTTTTTTCAGTGTTTTTTTCGGTTTGTAATGAATCATTTTATCTGATTTTTCATTAACTTTTTTATTCATATATCCCTCTTTCATTCTTTATTACAATCATCATCATGAAAAGTTACTTTATTATACCATATTTCTGCATTTTTTTACATACAAAAAGCAAAAAATCACAAAAGTCAAACGATTTTCGTGATTTTTATCACATTTTTCGAATGACTTTTGTGATTCATACATTAGAATTAAATCGTCAATTCTCCATCTCTGCAATCTACTTTAACCTTTGTATTTGGCAAAATTTCTTGTGTTAATATCTTTTTAGCAATTAATGTTTCCAATTTCTTTTGGACAAATCTTTTTAATGGTCTTGCACCATAGACTTCATCATATCCATTATCAATTAAATAGTCTTTTGCTGATTGCGTTAATTCTAGTTTAATATGTTTGTCATCTAATCGTCTCTCTAAGTCTTTTATTAATAAATCTAAGATTTTTGAAACTTCATTTTTTAGAAGCGGTTTGTAAAATACGATTTCGTCTAATCTATTTAAAAATTCGGGTCTAAAACTTTGTTTTAATAACATACTTACCTTTTCTTTTGCCTCATCTGAAATCTCGCCATTTGGTTGAATGCCTTCTAAAATATAGTCTGAACCTAAATTTGATGTTAGTATAATAATTGTATTCTTAAAGTCGACAGTTCTTCCCTGTGAATCTGTAATACGACCATCATCTAATACTTGTAATAATATATTAAATACATCTGGATGTGCTTTTTCTATTTCATCAAATAGTACAACAGAATATGGTTTTCTTCTAACTGCTTCTGTTAATTGTCCGCCTTCTTCATATCCTACATATCCTGGAGGTGCACCAATTAATCTTGATACAGAATATTTTTCCATATATTCTGACATATCTATTCTTACCATATTACTTTCATCATCAAATAAACTTTCTGCTAATGATTTCGCAAGTTCAGTTTTACCTACTCCTGTTGGTCCTAAAAATAGGAATGAACCAATTGGTCTACGAGGATCGCTGATTCCCGCTCTTGAACGCATAATTGCTTCTGAGACTTTTTCAACAGCTTCCTCTTGTCCAATAACTCTTTTATGAAGGATTTCACTTAAATGTAATATTTTTTCTCTTTCACCTTCCATTAATTTGGAAACAGGAATTCCTGTCCATCTTGAAATGATTTTTGTGATTTCATCTTCTGTTACTTTATTTCTAAGTAGTCCTTCTTCTTTTGTCTTTTCAGCTTGTTGCTCTTCTTGTTCTAATTGTTTTTGAAGCTCAGGTAATTTACCATATTTTAATTCAGCTGCTTTATTTAATTCATAATTTCTTTCTGCTTGCTCTATCTGTGCATTTACTTTTTCTATGTCTTCACGTAATTTTTGTACTTTTCCTATGGCAGCTTTTTCATTTTCCCATTTTGCTTTCATTCCATCAAACTTTGCTTTTAATTCTGCTTTTTCTTTTTGAATATCGGCTAATCTTTGTTTTGAGATTTCATCTTTTTCCTTAGACAATGCAGTTTCTTCTATTTCTAATTGCATAATCTTTCTTGATACTTCATCTAATTCTGTAGGCATAGATTCCATTTCTGTTTTTATCATAGCACATGCTTCATCAATTAAATCGATTGCTTTATCTGGTAAAAATCTATCTGATATATATCTATGTGATAATGTTGCAGCTGCGATTAACGCATTGTCTGCTATTTTTACACCATGATATACTTCATATCTTTCTTTTAAACCTCTTAATATGGCAATTGTATCTTCTACTGATGGTTCATCTACCATTACTGGTTGGAAACGCCTTTCTAATGCTTGGTCTTTTTCTATATATTGTCTATATTCATTTAATGTTGTTGCACCTATGCAGTGCAATTCTCCTCTTGCTAACATAGGTTTTAACAAATTACCTGCATCCATTGCTCCATCTGTTTTTCCTGCACCAACAATTGTGTGAATCTCATCAATAAATAAAATAATTTTTCCTTCACTTTTCTTGATTTCTTGTAATACAGCTTTTAATCTTTCTTCAAATTCTCCTCTATATTTTGCACCTGCAACTAATGATCCCATGTCTAAAGAAAATACAGTACAATCTTTTAATCCTTCTGGTACATCTCCTCTTACACTTCTTAGTGCTAATCCCTCTGCTATTGCTGTTTTACCAACACCTGGTTCACCAATTAAACAAGGATTATTTTTTGTTTTTCTTGATAAAATTCTGATAACATTTCTGATTTCAGAATCTCTACCAATAACAGGATCCAATTTTTGTTCTCTTGCTAATGCTACTAAATCTTGTCCATATTTCTTTAAAGCATCATAGGTTTCTTCTGGATTGTCTGTTGTGACTCTTGTATTTCCTCTAACACTTGATAATGCTTTTAAAAAGTCATTTTTGGTAATATGAAATGTTCTCAATAATTCTTTTATTTCTTTATTGGCATTGTCAAAAATAGCTAGCATAATATGTTCTACAGATACATATTCATCTTTCATCTTTTTAGCTATATTTTCTGAATTTGTTAAAACTGTATCTACATCTTGTGCAACATAAATACTTCCACTTGGTCTTGCTCCTCCTGTCATTTTAGGTTTATTGTCTATGATTCTTCTTACTTCTCGTTCAAAACTTTCTGCATCTCCCATTTTCTTAATTAATTCTTTAATTAGGCTGTTTTCTTGTTCTAATAATGCTAATAACAAATGTTCTTGTTCTACTTGTGCATTTTGGTTTTCTATTGCTAAATTTTGTGCCTCTTGTATTGCTTCTAATGATTTTTGTGTAAATTTTTGTAGATTCATAATAATCCCTCCTTTGTTTTAGGAAATTTATCCCAATTTTTTTTTACTTTTTTCATATGCAAAAAGCACAGTCCAATATACATAGAATGTGCCTTTCTTTTATTTGCATATATTATTATAATACAATATTTTAGCAATGTCAATAGGAGAGTGCTAATTTTTATGATTTTTTATATGATTATATCAACAACTCACATTTGATGTCTTTATCTAATAATGCTTTAAATTTTTCTCCATCTTCTTTGTTTCCTACAATACAAGCATAATGGGTTGGAACTGCAATTTTAGGTTTTATGATATTCACTAGTTCTGCCGCTTCTTTATAGTCCATTGTATATGTTCCTCCAACAGGTACAAATGCAACATCACATTTTACATTTTTATTTTCAGGTGTTATATCTGTATCTCCTGCAATATAATAATTTATATTATCTATATTTACTATATATCCAACCCATTCATTGGTTTTTGGATGAAATTGTTTATAGATATTATAAGCCGGAACTGTTTTTACTTTTATTCCTTTTATTTCATATTCTTTATTTGGTTCAACAAATATACCATTTTGTGTTTTTTCTATCGTCTTCTCGGTTGTTTTAGGAGCTACTATAATTGTATCTTCTTTTATAATTTTGTCTATATCTTCTTTTGAATAATGGTCATAATGATTATGTGTTATGAAAATGATATCTGCATCGTGCATTTCTTTTTCAATTTTAAATGGATCAAAATAGATAACTACTCCTTTATTTATTTTTATAGAACTATGACAATTGATTTCTATATTTTCTAACATATGATTACCTCCTACTAAATTTATATAAATTTCTATCAATATTTATTTGACATTTCTTTATTATCCGTGTATAATAAGTATAGGAAATGATAACCACAGAAATGTGTGTTACCTATATGTTAGATTACACCACATTACTCAGTAAAGCAAAATGTGGTGTATATTTATTGTTTATTAGTCCAAATTATGTACAATATACACAACAAGGCTAAGTTTATAGTAGTTGATACCATAAATCCTATTATCAGGAATAGTAAAAATTCAACCATAAACATCACCTCCAATCTCTAAGCTTGTGCTTAGGAATTAAAGGTAACACACTCACATCTGCTTATTCTCATTTCCTATGTTAAATAGTATAACATAGGTTATTTTTAAAATCAATATTTAAGAACAAGTTTTCGCAAAATATTTTTTATACTATTTATTTCAATATTTTTATTTTCGGCTTACTCCTACATTTTTATTTTTACACCAATTAAATATAATAAATCTATTCCTTGAAATTGACTTATAATAGCACCTTTAATATCATCGATGGAAATAGCAATTCCTTCTATGATACTATTTGATAAATCGATGTTCTTAAAGCTAGTCTTGAAAATTTGTGCTTGTGTTAAATCCGCTTTTTCAAAGTATACATTTTTTAAATGATTTTCTTGAAAATTGCTATTTCTTAATCCTGTACTTTCAAATAATACATTTTCCATATCTGTCATAGACAAATTTATATAATTCGCATTTGTTTCTATAAAGCTTACATGATATAATCTTGATTCTGCTAAACTACAACCTGTCATCTTACAATTCTTGAATTCACATTTGTTAAATATGCAATTTTCAAAAGTCGTATTAGAAAGATTGCAGTTTTCAAAATAGACATCTGTAAAAGTACTTTTTTCTATTTTACTATTATTTATTGTACAATTCGTAAATTTCATGTTTTCAAATTCTACATCATATATATCTAAATTTTCTAAAGTTGTATCATTCAGCTTTTTGTTTGATAGCTGATTATCTTCTATTTCTTCTATTAATTTGTCAATCTTTATCAATTCTTTACTTATTTTTGGTTTTGTTATATTCATATATACCTCTTATTCAAAATCAAAGTCTAAATATGCATATTTCTTTGTTTTTATTTGTAAATAATTATCTATTTTGCCTTTTGCGAAATCCGAGATTTCATTTATTCTTTTATATGCATTCTCTTCTGTTTTTACTAGTGGTATGATATATCTTCTTTTTCCTTTAACACTAACACAATATTTATCTGGAATTGGTTCATCACTCTCATAAACATTTGTTGCATTTTCAAATAACTTGAAACAATTTGAGATTTTTTTATCAGGGCAATTTTCTATTTTATTGATTACTTCCTTTTCTGATAATGTATATAAATCTTCTTTTGTTAAATACTTTTCTTCTGACATTCTTTTAACGGTATCTGCATAAAATTGCATTAATAATTTATCTTTATTAGATATCCATAATGGCCATAATTGGCTAGCAGATGAAATAAATTCTTCTGCTATACTTTTGTTTTTAAATCCTAATTCTGGTATATTCTCCTCATTTATTTGTACTTCAATATCAGAATATATTCTTCGTATTTGTTCAACATTCCAAACTTCTTTAGAATACAATCCTCCAGTAAAAGTGTACTCTAATCTATCAGCTGACAATCTAGGTGTATCATTATCTGCAATGGGATATATATGATAATTATCTACTTCACTGACTTTTATATTATCTCTTTTTAATAATTTCATAATTTCTTTTGAGTTTTTTATGATATGTGTTGTTAGTTCTTCTGTAGATTCCTGTTTTTCATAATCTCCATTCATAAAGTCTATACAGTGTTTAAATACTGGTGTACTAATATCATGAAAAAGTCCGGCTAATGTTTGTTTTTTATCTTTTGTGAAGTTCCATACGATTAAAGCTACTCCTATACTATGATCTAAATTAGAATAAAAGAATTTGTTATTAAAAATTTTTGTATAATCTGTTCCACATCCACAACCAATTTTTCCTATTCTTTGCATTTCTGGCGTATCTATATAATCATATAAAAAATCTGGTATTTCATTTGACAATACGTGAAAATATTCTTTTATAATTCCATTTAAGTTTTCAAAATAATGGTTCATTTTTCTACTCCTTATCTTATTTTATCACTAATTTTTCCTCCACCAAGGACGATATCACCCATGTAAAAAACTGCTGACTGTCCAGGAGTTATCGCTCTTTGTGGCTCATCAAATATTATCTTTATTTCCTTTCCATATTGCATGATTTGTGCTTTTGCTGATTTTGCAGAATATCTTGTTTTTACATCAACTTTGATTGGTTCTTTTATTTCGTCAATTGCTAATAAGTTAATGTCCTTAACAATTACTTCTTTTTTATATAATTCTTTTTCTTCTCCAACGATAACTTCATTTTTGGCAACATTGAAACCTAATACAAATAATGGTACAGAATAAGAAATTCCAAGACCTTTTCTTTGTCCAATTGTATAATTATACAAACCTGTATGTTTTCCTAATACTTCTCCTTTTGAACTTACGATATTCCCTACTTTTGGTTTCATATCAGAATTGTTTTCCAGAAACTTTTTATAATCTCCATCAGGAATAAAACAAATATCTTCACTATCTGGCTTATTGGCAACATGTAAATGATTTTTTCGAGCAATTTCTCTGATTTCCTCTTTATTTTCAAAATCTGCAAGTGGAAATAGTATATGACCTATTAATTCTTTTGGAATGTTCCATAAAACATAACTTTGCTCTTTTCTACCTGCATTCGATTTCTTTAACACCCATCTTGCATATTCTTCATTATATTCTGTTCTAGCATAATGTCCTGTTGCAATATAATCACAACCTAGTTCTTTTGCTTTTTCATACATGACTCCAAATTTCATATATCGATTACATTCTATACATGGATTTGGTGTTTTACAATTTGCATAACCATCTATGAAATCTTGAATAACACATCTTCTAAATTGTTCTGTACAGCTATATGTAACATGCTGTATACCTAAAATGTCACATATATTTTTGGCATCTATACTATTTTGTGATTGATTATTCAATAATTCTAATGTGATTCCTATTACTTCATATCCTTGTTCTTTTAAGAGTATTGCTGCAACTGAACTGTCAACGCCTCCACTCATACCTAATAATACTTTTTTATTTTTCATTTATTTACACCTTTTTATTGATTCTCTCATACTATATTACATGATTTTTTTAGATTAATCAAGTAGCCAAACAAAGCGACCTTTTAGAGTAAAAAGCAGTATATTAAAAATACACTGCTTTTATTATAATATTATTCTTCTACAAAATTGAATTCATCTTTAAATTTCTCTTTGAAAATTTCGAATACAGCATTAAGTGTTTCTTCATTTTCTACACTTACATATGATTCTTCGTCTTCTGAATCTGTATCTTCCAATTTTAAGATTAAGACCTCTTCAGAATTTTCATCATCTTCGCCTGGAAGTAAAACAACATATTCTTCTCCCTCATATT